>JAUIEG010000465.1 GCA_030428745.1 Alphaproteobacteria bacterium | reverse complement strand
CATGATCCGCCAGAATTTCTCGGTGCGCGGGCGTTCGCCCTTTTCAAATTTCCGGCGCGATGAGGCGTAAAACCCGTGGATCGCTGAGATGATAACCACCAGCGCCAGTTTCACATGAAACCAGCCTGCCGAAAGGATCGCCGGTTTAGCGATCAGCATCAAAATCCCCAGAATCCAGACAAGACCCATCGACGGATTGATGATCCCCTTCAAAAGCCTGCGTTGCATCTGAATGAAATAGCGCTCCGCCTCACCGCCTTTTTCGGACTGGTGCTGATAGACGAACAGCCGCGGCAGATACATCATCCCGGCCATCCAGGCGATGACCATGATCAGGTGGAAAGATTTAATCCACAGATAAGCGCCGGACAAAAACTCAACCATCAACCATTTTTCCTGACGAATTCCACCAGCGCCGCCACATGGTCCGGCGGGGTCTGCGGTGTGAAGCCATGGCCGAGATTGAAGACATAAGGCACATCATGGAACAGCTTGAGATAGGTCGACGCGGCGTCTTCCATCGCTTTGCCGCCCGTGATGGTCAGTAGCGGATCGAGCCCGCCCTGCACAACAACGCGTTCTCCCAAATTCGCACGGGCCCATGTAGGGTCCATGGCGTAGTCGATGCCGAACCCGTCACACCCCTGAAGCAAAACGTAATCGAGCGCCTTTTCGCCAACGCCTTTGGGGAAAAGGATCACGGGCACGCGGGGGTGGGCTTTTTTCACCGCCTTCGCAATTTTGTCGAGCGGCCGAATAGAAACCCGATCGAGCACCGGCCAGGGTAATCCGCTCGCCCAGGTGTCAAACAACTGCACCGCGTCCGCGCCGGCGTCGATCTGCGCGAGGAGATAAGCAATGGTCTTGTCCGCAAGAATATCGATCAAACCGTCGATCAGCTCAGGTTCTTCATAGAGCTTTTGACGCAGGACGCCCGGATCCTTCATGGGTCCCCCGGCGAGCATATAGGTCGCCACGGTCCAGGGAGCGCCAGCGAAGCCGATTAACGCCTTGTCCGCCCCCAACCCCGCCCGGGTTTTTGAAACCGTCTCAAAGACCGGTGAGAGCGTTTCAAGGACATCGCGTTCACGAAAGGCATCGAGGTCTTTGAGCGTCACCACCGGTTCAAGACGCGGTCCCTCATTTTCAACGAAACTGAGTTTTTGCCCCAGGGCATGAGGGATCAGCAGAATATCGGCGAACAGGATCGCCGCATCGAGATCGAAGCGCCGCACTGGCTGCAAGGTGACTTCGCTCGCCAGCGCCGGATTGAAGCACAGATCGAGGAACGACCCGGCTTCGGCTCTCAGCTTTCTGTATTCAGGGAGATAGCGCCCCGCCTGCCGCATGAACCAGATCGGGGGAGAGGCGAAAACCTCTCCTTCGAATGTTCGCAAGAATTTTGAGTCAGTCGTCATAAGCTGCGAACGTTCCTTCTTAACTTTCTATAAAGGATTCTTAATAAAGGGTTAATATGAAGAGTCAGCCGGGAAGCCGGGGAAAAGAGCAAAGGCGGGGTTTATCCCTTGAGTTTCGCGAAAAGACTCAC
This sequence comes from Alphaproteobacteria bacterium, assembly GCA_030428745.1. Lineage (GTDB taxonomy): Bacteria > Pseudomonadota > Alphaproteobacteria > Caulobacterales > Parvularculaceae > Hyphococcus. The sequence goes on along the minus strand of JAUIEG010000465.1, from coordinate 1,625 downwards.
AGGATTTTCCATGAGGGATAAAATATCACCATCATGTTGAAAAGCGCCGCAAATGCCGCATCCGTCACTGATATTTTTGCTTGGCCCTACCGGGAAACTGGATTCATCCCATGGACTTCGCATTTATGGTGAAGGAAGTATGACCAGTATGACTTTACAGAGGGGGCTGGGCGCCGAACCGGTATGACTCGGGAGTTTTCGGCGCCGTAAAAAGCAGGCTCGCGAAAAGGCGCGGCTTTCCCCTATAGTTCCACAGGTGAGGGCCAAGATTTTGGAAAACCGGGCGGAGACTATGGCGAGAGGACAGGGGCAAGCGGAAAAAACGGTTGCGGCCAAGCGCAAGACGCAGCCGATCGCCACTTTTTTCCATGTTCACCTTGTCTCGGACTCCACGGGCGAGACCTTGAACGCCATGCTCAAGGCGACCGCATCACAATTCGCCGCCGCAAAACCCCTTGAGCATATTTATGCGCTTATTCGCTCGCGCGCGCAGATGGAAAAAACGCTCGCAGAGATAGAGGCCTCGCCGGGTCTTGTTCTTTACACCGTCATCAATCCGGAATTGCGGCGTCTACTCGAAATCCGCTGCAGCGAGTTGCAGACGCCGGCGATCTCGGTGCTCGACCCTCTGCTTCACGCTTTCACTGATTATCTCGGGCTTGAAACGACGCTCCGGCCAGGCGCCCAGCACGAATTAAACGACGCCTATTTCAAACGCATCGCCGCGCTCGATTATACCTTGTCCCATGACGATGGGCAGATGACCTGGGATCTTGAGCCCGCCGATGTGGTCGTTATTGGAGTCAGCCGCACATCCAAGACACCGACCTGTATGTATCTGGCGAACCGCGGCGTCAAAGCGGCTAATATACCCTTGGTCCCCACTACAGATCCGCCGCCCGAACTTTTTTCCTTGCGAAAACCGCTGGTTGTGGGGCTGGTGGCGAGCCCCGAACGGCTGTCGCAGATCAGACAATCCCGGCTTGGCGGACTTAATGCGGGCGACGCGGCGGAGGAATATTCCGATCTCGACCTTATCCGTCAGGAGGTTGTGCGCGCCAAGCGGCTTTGCACAAAACATCGCTGGCCGATGATCGATGTGACGCGAAAGTCCGTTGAGGAAACCGCCGCGGCGATCCTCACGAAACTGTCCGCCCGTCAGAACCAGTAGCGCTCATGACTGAAAACCCCCGCATCATTCTCGCCTCCGGCAGCGCGATCCGCCGGGAGATTTTAACTGGCGCCAGTGTGCCGTTCGAAGTCATGAAGCCTGATGTGAATGAAGACATCATCAAGGAGGAGGGCCATCGCGAAGGGCTCGATCTTGAATCTCTCGCCATGCGGCTCGCTGAAGCAAAATGTCTGAATATTGCTTCGAAAACCGACGCGATCGTCATCGGTTCCGACCAGATCATGGAGTTCGAAGGCCGCGCCTATGACAAACCGGCGGATATGGACGCGGCAAAGGCCCGGCTGATGGAAACCCAAGGGGCCGCGCATACGCTGATTAACGCCGTCGCCGTCGCCCGCAACGGGGCGATTATCTGGCGCAATCTCGACCGGCCGAAGCTGGTGATGCGCGCGCTTACTGAGGCCGAAATTGATGCGTATCTCGAGGCGGCGGG
>JAUIEG010000464.1 GCA_030428745.1 Alphaproteobacteria bacterium | reverse complement strand
GTGCGCGCGGCGCGGGCCAGCGCATCTTCCATGGCCTCGATGACGAGCGCCTTGTCGATGGATTTTTCGCGCGCGACGGCGTCGGCGATCTGGATGAGCTCCAGTTTGTTGGCGCTTACCGCGTTCATTGAGAGGTCTCCATCTCATCTTCTCCTGTAGCTTGGCGGGCTTCCTTGTCCGCCTTCATGGTTTGTTTGATCAGCTCTTCGGTGAGAACGAGCTGAGCGCTGGCGATCCATTCAAGCGGGAACAGCGCCGTATCCTCTTCACCTTCGATGTCGAAGGCGACTTTGCCGTCATCGACGCCGGCGACAACGCCCTTGAAGCGCTTGCGGCCCTCAACGAGGCGGTTCAATTCAAGCTTCGCCGGCCAGCCCTGCCAGTCGTCGAAATCTTTCAGCTTCACCAGCGGCCGGTCGATGCCGGGCGAGGAAACCTCGAGATTGTACGCCCCTTCAATCGGATCGGCCTCTTCGAGAACCGGCGAGAGGGCGCGGGAAAGTTTGGCGCAGTCGCCCGCATTCATGGTCCGGTCCGGCCGTTCGGCCATCACCTGAAGCGTCTTGGTCTGGCCGCCGGTGATTTTGACGCGCACAAGCTCAAAGCCGGCGGCTTCAGCCACGGGTTCGATGATAGCGACAAGGCGGTCTTCAAGCAGCAATATACGGCCCTTCTTGAACGAAAAAGCGGGCCCCGCGGGGCCCGCTTATCAAATCGATCAGCGTTTGATCGCGTATATAGGACCGAAAACCTGCTTTGTCAGCCCCTTTGTTCGCCTCTCACCCCTGAATTCAGCCCATTGAAGCCGCCTCAAAGGCTTTCGTTAAGGCCGGTTTCATATAAACCGCGGAAAACGGGGCGGATCGCCGCCCTAAAAGGTTAATATGGCCCGCTCGCCCCTCAACGTCATCATCCTCAATTACGGGACGCCTGACCTCGCGATCGCGAGCGCTGAAAGCGTTTTGCCGGAGATTGAGGCGATTGGCGGGCGGCTGATCCTTGTGGACAACGCCTCGCCGGATGATTCCGCAGAAAAACTCCGCGCCTGGGTCGCAGCCAGGCCAGACGGGCCAGCCGATTTTATCCTGTCCCCCATCAATGGCGGCTTCGCCGCCGGCAACAATCTCGGGATCAAGGCGGGGGAGGCGAATTTCTATCTCCTCCTCAATTCCGATACGCTGGTCGAACCCGGCGCGCTGTCAGCTATGCTCACCGCCATGAAAGAACGCCCGAAACTCGGCCTCGCCGGGCCGGTGATCCTCGATGAGGCCGGGACGCCCGCCGTCAGCCGGTTCCGCAAACGCACGCCTTTCAGCGAGTTTGTGGACGCGACGGGCCTCGACTTTTTCTATCGCCGCTTTCGCGAACATGTAGTTCCCATCTTCGAAGACGAGGCCGATGCACCCGACTGGATCAGCTTCGCCTGCGTCATGATCCGCAAGGAAGTCATCGACGAAGTGGGCCTCCTCGACGAAAACTACTTCATGTATTTCGAAGACAGCGCCTACGGCCTTAAGGCCGCTGCAAAAGGGTGGCGCGGCGCACGCATCGACGAAGCGCGCGTCAAGCATTTCGAAGCGAAATCCTCCGGCGTCGAAGACGCCGCCGCCGCGCATAAACGCCTGCCGCGTTATTACTACGCCGCCCGGTCGCGCTATTTCATCGATCATTATGGACGCGGCGGCCTCATCGCCGCCAATCTCTTGTGGCTCGCCGGCCGTACGGTCAATTACGCCCGCCTCCTGACTCTGAAGGCCCCCAAAAAAACCGCGGAAGGGCGCGCCTTCGACATCTGGACGCGCCCTGATTTCACCCCGCCGGACATGGTAAAGAAGCCGTAAACAAAAGGCGCCGTTCTTGAATGTCCCTCTCCTGACTGGAGACGGACAAGGCCATGAATGCCAGGCTGAAAAAACGCGGAATGCTGGCGCTGATCATCTATTTCCTGATGATCACGGCGGTTTCAACGCCCATCGCCTTCATGACCGGGAAGGCGCGGGGCGCGGACAGAGCACGGCTGGACGCCGGCGGCGCTGACAGCCTGTCGCAAAATGAAACACAAACACGCGCGCCAGACGCACCCATCGCGCTCGCCATGGCGCCAGAGAGCAACGCCGCCGCAAACAACCAGCCAGCCGGCCGCGGAGCCGCTTCCGAAAGATTGGCGGCAAACGCCGCCTTCGGGCCGCGCGCGCCATCCTTAAAACCCGCAGCTTTGCGCGAAGCGGTGTTGCGCGCCATTTCTGACGGACCCTCAGGCGCCTCAGATGGAACCGCAACTGGCCAAGGGGAAACGCCATCGCCCTTCAGCCTCGCCATGGCGCCGGGCCTGTCGCCGGGGAGTGGCGGCGTGACGCAAGGCGGCACGCCAAACAAAGCCGGTGGTTATCCGGGCGCGATCATTCCGGGCATGTTCCCCGCAAATGGCGGCGATGCGCCCCAGCTGCCTGACGCTCCGATTACGGATAATCCTGACAGCCCTCCGCCGCTGGTGGAGGATCCGACTGTCATCGTCACGCCCGTTCCCGCCGCCCTGCCCCTGATGCTGACCGGCCTTGGCGGGCTTTTCGCTTTCGGCAGACGCGCCCGCCGCTAGGCCCCTCCACGCACATGAGACGGCGTCACATCAGCGCTGACAGGGCGCCCTCATCTGTTCAAAAAAGCCTGTAACTCCAGCATTTTCCGTCGCTCTGGATTTTCGCCGTCTAATCGGCCAAGATCATTCGGGGTTTGAACTGTCGGAGGGGATCGACGTGGGACGTTTTCTAGCTTTTTTACTGGGCATCGCAGGCGCCGTCATCGGTAGCCAGGGACCGGGCTTCACCCTCCAATATATGCAGAACCTGCAAGGGCGCATCGACGAGCTCGCCCCCATCGTTCAGGAGTTCGACGCGAATATCGCCCAATATGGCTATGATCGCGCCCGCGCAATCGACGAATGCCAGAGCGCCGACGGCCTTCTTGACGCGCTGTGCACGGCTTATGTCTCGGCGGTTGAGCGCTATGAGATGTTGAGCGCCCATATGGCGGAGCTTGAAGCCGCCAGCGACATGGTCCGCCCGCTTGTTCTCGCCAAGTCGCAGATCGAAGACATAACCCTGTCTGTGTACGAACAATATAAACCCGCGGTGCCAACGACGACAGACGGTCTTGTCTATGCGGGCGGCGGCTTTG
>JAUIEG010000463.1 GCA_030428745.1 Alphaproteobacteria bacterium | reverse complement strand
TGAGGAGGCGCTCTGTCTAGCGCCGCGTTGTTCCAGCGCATCCCCGCCAAAAGAAGTGCGCTTATAGGGAATGTAGTTGCCGCAATCTTCCGCCGGGGCCAGCACCGGCTGTAACTCGCCATTATAAAGAAGCGACAAAAAGGCGAGCGGTTCTGAATAGAGGCGCCCATCTTCTTCATGGCGGTGCAGCGCGCGCGCGCCATAAGGCCCGAGGGAAGCCATAAGACTTTCACGCGCGCCATTGAGCGCCTTCGCCGCCTGCGCCAGTTGCGCATCCTCCGTCGCACGCCGGGCGGAAAGGCGCGTTAAAAGCCCGCGCTTACCTGATTTCGGTCTGTAGACGAGCGTCAGGAAGAGCTCATTGACGAAAAGCCTGCGTCTGCCAAGTCGCGCCTGCCACAGCCGATCGATGCCGCCGCTCACTGGATCCGGAAAGCCGCCGTCCAGCGATGCAGATACACGGCGGCGGACAATGTGATGATGCAAAGTGAACTGATGATTGTTGATGCTGCGAAGCATGACATCGCGAACCGCCTGACGGTGGTTCAGCTCTTCGCTATCGGAAGTTTCAAAAGGAAAACCCGCCACGTGAAGCGTCTGCATCAGGCCGCCATCGCGCAACAATAACGTCACACCGTCCAAATGCCGCCGATAGGGCAGCCGCGCGCCCGCTTTTTCTTCACGGCGCGCAAGACGCGTGGCGGACTTATGTTGCACGTGTTTTTCCATGCAGGAGCCTCACGGCGCATAACTGTTGCAGCGCCAGAAGGCGTGATTGCGCACACGCGGGCACCGGCTCACTTTGGTGATCCACAAATCGAAAATTCGCGGATCGTAAAGACAGGCGAGATAGCCGCCGGCGTGAATGACCAGGGCGGCGAGAAGAGACCACCCCGAGCGGGTAATCAAAAAGATCTCAGTCGTCACAACAAGGTTGATGACAAAGAAGCTATAAGTAACGCCCGCGAACATTTGCGGCTGGGTCAGCGCGCGAAAAACCGGCGCTGTCTGGAGCGTTTCCATGACTCACCCTCCCGCCGCTGCACGGATGCCGGCGACAATCGACGTCGCGCCGAACAGGATGAAACAGCCGACGACAACCGTGACGCCATAACGCCAGTTAAGGCGGCCGGTGAGCATCATGAAGCCGACAGCGGCGACAGCGATCACCGCAGCGGTTGTCGCCACATTGCCGAGAAGACTCCCCTTCAGCCAGTCAAGCGCGGCGACAATCGGGCCGGAACCTTGTGGGTCGGCGATAGCCGTTTGCGCATGGGCCGCCGGCGCCACCAAAGCCGCTAATGCGGTTTTAATGGTCAAGCCTGTTATTGAATGATGTCTCATACGTGCGCCCCGTAAACTTTGAGCGGCATTTTATTCAGATGCCGCATCAATTTCCGGTATATTCAGCGCGCACTTAAAATCGATTTAAGCGGACAATTGCAATTGTCCGGCTGGGCCCTATGCGGCGGCGTCTTGCCGATAAGTAATGAACCGCAAGACGCGAACAGAAGACAGTTGGCGAAAAATTTGAAACAGCTTTTCGGCAAAATTGAATGAGAACAACTTCACAAGCGCGATCATGCAACGCTGGTGGTTTAGGCTTCTCAAGAAGCGAGCGACGTTGAGGCGACTTCTGGTCCATATTCATTGATGGTCGTGCGCCGCATGTCACGTTTGTATTTTTGGTCTTCAAAAGCCGTTGCACGGTGCAGGGTGCAACGATTGTCCCAGATAACGAGGTCGCCATCTTCCCATTTATGGACGTAAACGAACTGCGGCTGCGCGGCGAAGGCGTTGAGTTCATCAATCAACGCCAACCCTTCTTTGGGGTCCATCCCGACAATCTTGGCCGCGTGCGCGCCGATCACAAGCGTTTTACGGCCATTGGCTGAGTTTCGCACAATCGGATGTTGTGCAGCGGGCATGGCCTTTTTCATCTCTTCCGTCACGGTGGCGAAGCCGCCCCTTGCGCGTGAATGCCAGAGATTATGCTCTCCGACGAGGCCCTCCACTTTTTCTTTCATCGCTTCCGGCAGCGCATCATAGACGGCGCGCGCATCGATAAACTGGGTATCCCCGCCTTCGGGCGGGACCACATGCGCCAGGAGCAAAGACCATTTCGTCGGCAACGAGTTGAAAGAGCTGTCGGTGTGAAATAACTCGTTGCCTTTTGAATATTTGTGCCGGGTCGAATCCTTGACGACAATGTTCCCATCAGAATCAAGGTTGGATGCGTCATATAACCCATAAGCCAAACGAGGTTTGAACCCGCTCCTGATCTTCAGATCAGGCGGCAGCTCAAGTGGTCCGAAGGCGCGGCTAAATGCGATATGCTCATCATCGCTCGCGCCAGAACCCCGGATACAGATGACGGCGTATTCCGCCATCAGGTCTTCAACGCATTTCACGGTTTCTTCGGTTGGCGGTTTTGAAAGGTCGATGCCTGTGACAATAGCGCCGAATAACGGATGAGCTTTTTCAACTTTCACGTCCATTTTGATTCTCGCTTCCTAGTGGGCGCCCGTCAGTTTCATGCCGCCTGTCGTCACGCGCTCCATATACCGGTATTTACCCGGGTAATCGGCAATCGCGCTGTGATGCGCCGCCCAGTTATCCCAGATCAGGACCGTATCGTTCTCCCAGCGCACACGGCCGGTAAACGCCATGGATGTCACATGCTCCTGCAGAAAATTCAGGATCAACCGACTTTCCTTTTCCGAGTAGCCCTTTAAGCGGCGCGTGTAGATAAGATTAAAGAAGAGGTGCTTGAGTCCCGTTCGCGGATGTACGCTCACAATGGGATGCTCAACTTCCTGGTCGCCCTCTTCAGCCTTCATATTTTTCATCATCACATTTTTATCGCCAGCGCCGCTGCCGAAAAGCGCGGTTGCGCTGTTTACGCCAACAAGCGTTTCACAGAACTTCTGCATCGCAGGAGAAAGCGTTTCATAAGCAAGGTAAAGGTTGGCGAATGCGGTATCGCCGCCAAAATCAGGAACATCAATCGCATGCATGGTGACCGTCGTCGGCGGCGTCGCCATGAATGTTGAATCGTTGTGAAATCCGTCCCCCACAACTCGGCGCTTGTCATCCGCCAGGCGCTCCACAATCTGCACGTCCGGATAGTCATCTACGCTGAAAATATGGGGGATCTTCTGCAACGGACCAAAATGTTGTGC
>JAUIEG010000462.1 GCA_030428745.1 Alphaproteobacteria bacterium | reverse complement strand
CAGAAAACCTTCTATGCGTTGTTGATGTCTATCTCCATGGCCGCTTGCGATCAGCTTGGCGGCGAGGCCCCGGACCCGGTGGATCCGGGACCGGAGGAACCTAGCGATCCGATGGAGCCTGACCCCATCGATCCGGACCCGGAAGAACCGGACCCGCTTCCCGAAGAAGAATATCTCGAAGACAGCGAGGGGCGCGAGTTCAGCTATGTGCCCGTCGGCGAGCTCCTTCCCAATTCCGGGCCGGGCAATGTGGACACCACCATATACCGCCCGGACATTTTGTTTCCGCTTGAAGACGCTGCTTTCCTGAACAGCCAGGTCTATCGTTACGGCGGCGGCCAGGGCTCCATCAACGGCATGAATGGCGGCCAGTGCGAGCCCGAAAATTACGATTATCCGTGGCAGGACACATTTTGCGAGTCGCGTTCACGCTCGCAGATCATGTGCCCCGATGGCGGCCATGAAGGCGTCGATATTCGTCCCGCCACCTGCATTCCCAATAGCGGCGCGACCCATTGGGCCGTCGCCGTCGAGGACGGGCGCATCGTCGGGCTCGACGGATCGAGATACACCGTGCGCCTGCAAACCGAGGACGGCACGCTCTACCGCTATCTGCATTTGAAAATGGATCAGCTGGCGGTCACGGACGGACAGTATGTCACCAAGGGCCAGCGTATCGGCAAGGTCTCAAACGACTTTTTCAATTCCTCCGGCGAAGCCGTGCCGACGACCTATCATCTCCATTTCGAGATGTATCAGAACTATGCGCCGGACGAAGAAACCGACCCGGTGTTCGATCAGGTCAATCCTTACATGACGCTCGTCAATGCTTATGAGCAAAAACTGCGGGCCGAGTGAACCTAAGTCCGCTTAGCTGACGGATGCAGCGCGGCGGCGATGACGGCGCTAGCGCAAAGCGCTGCACCTGCCCCGTAAAAGAGATAGTCGGGCCCGTAGACGTCATAGATAACGCCCCCGGCGATTGGCCCAAGCGCCGCGCCGCCGCCTGCCGATAACGCCGCCAGCCCAAAGGCGCGCCCCAAGGCGTTCTCGTCAGATATATCGGCCACCCAGGCATTCTTTGTCATCTCGACAAGCACGGCGCCGATGGCGGCTGCGAGAAAGACGCCGATCACAGGAAAGAAACCGCCTGCCAGCGGCGCCAGCGGGTAGCAAAGCCCAGCCAGGAAAAGCCCCAATGCCATCACTGCAGCGCGCGAAAAGCGATCTGCAACCCGTCCAAGAATCCCAGGAAGCACCGCCCAGGCGACGCCCATCGGGAGAAACGCGGTCGCGAGCATATAGAGTTCAACATCGAACCGCGCCCGCAAATAGATGAGGTAAAAAGGTTGAATCAGCGCCGCTGCGAACGCGGCGAGGAAAATAATGACAAGTATGCTGGCATATTGCGGCGGCGTTTTAAAATCATGCTCCTGACTGTCTCGTTGCGTCGCCGGACGCGTTTCGGGGATGACGCGCCACACGAAAACAAGAGCCCCCAGGGAAACAGCCGAAAAAATCCCGAAGGAAACTGTCCAGGCGAGCGTCGGCGCAACGCCCACCAGCGTAAAAGCGATGAACCCGCCCGCCATGCCGCCGCGTGTTTGCGCCCCAATATTGGCGCCCATGGCCGCGCTGCGAACCGCCGGGCGAACCATATCTGCAACCATTGTCACTGCTGTAATCGTGATGATTGCGAAACCGAAGCCTTGAAGCATTCGCGCAACATACAGACCGATTACGCTGTCGCTCAGCGCGTAAAGAACGTTGGCGGAAAGGTAGAAAAAAGCCGCAACGAGAAAAAACGGTCTGCGCCCGACCGCATCGAGACCAATGCCCGTAAGCGGGCGGACGAGGAATACGGCCGCCGTAAAAAGACTGTAAAGGACGCCGATTTCAAAAGCCGTTGCGCCGAGATCCTCGGCTTGCAGCGGCAGGGCGAAAGTAATGAAAACGGCGGGCGATGAAATGAGGAACAGGCTGCGGCGCAGATTGCGGAGCCGCGCTGTATCAGCCGCAGCACTACTCACCGGGTTTGCGATCTCAGTCACTTATCCGCCGAACGCCACCTGGTGCATGATCCGCCCCGGCATGAAGGCGAAGGCGCCGGCGACAATAAGTCCGCCGATGAAGATGCTGATAAAAGGCCGCGCGTGATTTTTCAGCGACGGTCCGCCTTTTAAGAGCAACATCGTGCCGCTGACGATGCCGAACACAGTCATCACGGTGAAGAGGTGGATCCAGCTGAACCACTTCACGAGCGGCAAGCCCGGATAAAGCGACGGCCGCACGAAGATGCTGCTAACCGCAATCGCCGTCATCAGGATGAGCCAGACAACACCGATCGTCTTGTGCGGTAATGTTCCTTTCGGCGCCGCCAACTGCACGACGCCAAGGAGGAACGCCGCAACAGCGGCGTAGGCGTGCGCCTGAATGATCCATGGCGCGTCGAATAATGGCTGCAATGACATCAGGCCCCTTCCCGCCGGAAACTGGGTTTGCCCCGGCGCAGCAATAAACTTTGTTTTTTACAAGCCAAATCCCTAATCCCGCTTTTTCAAGGAAAAAGCGACCCAAACGCCGGCGAGCGTCGCCGCAAGGCCGAACCAGGTCAAGGCGTATTCAAGATGACGGTTGTTGAAATCGAGGCGCGTCGTTCCGCCTTTTGGCCAGTCGCGCCCCTGGACCGCGACTTGATCGATATAATAAGCCGGCGCGTTCAGGCCAGCGTCGGCGGCGAAGGCTTCCGGATCACGGATATACCATAATCCGTCTACGGACTTACCCTTGGGCTGGAACCACGAAGCCGGCGGAGACGGCTTTTCAGCCGCACGAAAAAGGCCGGTGATGATGTCTTCGCCAGCGCCATCATCACAAAAACAGGCGACAGCCAGTTTTTCCTGCAGCGCGAACCCGCGATTGACGTAGATTGGCCCCGCCCCGGTCTCAACCGGCGCGAAAATATAGGCGCCGGGGGCGCCGTCATAGGTCCCGAAGACGCGCGCTTCGGATTGCCCCTGCACACGGCCGGCGACCATCACCGGCGTATACTCCATGGGCTCGCCGTCTTTGGCGCGGCGCAAAGCCTCTGCAAACGGAATGGGGTCTGCATCCACGCGCGCCTCAACCTGCGCGATCAGGCTTTCTTTCCACTCCAGGCGGCGCAACTGCCAGGAGCCAAGCG
>JAUIEG010000461.1 GCA_030428745.1 Alphaproteobacteria bacterium | reverse complement strand
CGATCCTTTCGGCTGGCTGGTTTCATGTGAAACTGGCGCTGGTGGTTATCATCTCAGCGATCCACGGGTTTTACGCCTCATCGCGCCGGAAATTTGAAAAGGGCGAACGCCCGCGCACCGAGAAATTCTGGCGGATCATGAACGAAGCGCCGTTTCTCGCCATGATCGTCATTGTCATCATGGTGATAGTAAAGCCGTTCTAGGGGGTTTCCTGAGAACTGCCGGTCCTGCTTTTCTGTCGGATAATCGGAAACAGGCTTTGTTGAGTCCCGATCAGAAGCTACCGGTGGGGCGAGCAAAAAAGGTTGCCGCCATGAAACTAGTGTTTGTCACAACAGCGATCCTTTTCTCCGCCCTTGGCGTTGCGAAGGCGGAAAGCGATCCGCTTATTCCTGATGTGATCGAGTGGGGCGCCAGCGCCGCCGAGATTGAAAAAGCGCTGGACGGAAAATGCGCCAATGGCTTTGTAAACCGGCCGATTGATCCGCCATTTCTGCCGGACGTGAAGACCCATCAGGTGCAAATCGACTGCGATGGATATGACTTTATGGGCGCGCCGCGCTGGACGGAGTTCGTGATTGGCGACGATCGCTTACAGATGGTCTGGGTGATGGTGGAAGCCGAAGACAAAGACAAAATCGTGCAAGCGCTTGAGGAAACTTACGGGGAGCCGTCTCATACCTCTGAGATGTTTATTGCGTTTACCGAGCACCGCGCGGCCTGGCGTGAAGAGCCGCCGGAAGTCCTGTTCTATGCTGAAGAACTTGACGCTGCGATGCAGAGCTGGCTCTCCAGTCCGCAATAGCAATGAAAGCGGCTCATTCAACCTTTTGATAGGCGAGCCAATGATCGTTGATATGACAAAAGGCTGAGGCCGACCCGTTGCGGCTCTGACGTTGAAGCCACTCGAGAACATTTCCGTCGCAACGGTCAAAAGCGCGCATGTTCTCCTCCCCCTCGGCGAAGGTCATGGCCATGCTGAAATAGACAAGGCTCACGGTGTTCCAGCGATGGCCGGCCTGATAACGCCAGAGGACGACATCGAGTTCGTCTTTCCCGCTGTCGCCAATGGGGAAGAAATCGATGAATTCGACGGGAATCTCATCGCGCAGGAACTTGAGGAAATCAGCGTCCATGCGGTTGTGATCGGCCGGGTCGCGGGCCGGAATTCTGGTGAAATCCTCATAGGGACCAGGATAGGCGGCGCGGATAGATTGCAGGAGACCTTCATGCTCGGCATAGATCGCCGCCGCATCAAGGATAGTGCGTTTTGGCGCGTTTTCACCGCACCCGGCGGCGAAAAGCCCCAGACTGATAGCCGCCGCGGAAAAGACCGGACCCAGACGAACCATAAAAAAACGCCCCCTTGGAAGGGATTTATTAAAGGCGAAAACGGTAAAAAGGGCCTGAAGAAATTTCCTAGAACTCATGCGCAGACGGTTCCCGAAGCCATCCGGGGCGGGATTTGATCTCGATCATTGACGGCGCGCGGTTTTCGCCTATATCTACCTCAAACTTTCCTTATCAGCGCCGTTCGGCCCAAAAGTCGTTCCCGCGCGCTCCGTATTTCCATCGTTGGTCCCTCCCCGCCCGCCCGCCAATTTTTTAATTGCGCCCGGGTCCTTTCCTGATTGAGGCTATCCATGCTGCCCAAAACTATGACGCTCGATGAGCTCAAAGAGAAAACCCCGGCTGAGCTTCTCGCCTTCGCCGAAGAGCTCGAAGTCGAAAACGCATCCACCATGCGCAAGCAGGACATGCTGTTTGCAATCCTGAAAGAGCTCGCTGATCTCGAGGTCGAAATTCACGGCGGGGGGGTCTTGGAAGTCCTTTCGGACGGGTTCGGTTTTTTGCGCTCGCCCGACGCGAATTATCTCGCCGGTCCTGACGACATCTATGTGTCGCCGAACCAGATCCGGCGCTTTGCGCTTCGTACGGGCGATACGGTTAAGGGCGAAATTCGCAGCCCGAAAGACGGCGAACGGTATTTTGCGCTTCTCAAGGTTCACACGATCAACTTCGAGGAGCCGGAGAAAACCCGCCACAAGGTTCATTTCGACAATCTGACGCCGCTCTACCCTGATGAGCGGCTGAAGATGGAAATCGACGACGAAAAAACGAAGGACCTTACCGCACGCGTCATCGATCTCGTGGCGCCGCTGGGCAAGGGCCAGCGCGGCCTGATCACAGCGCCGCCGCGCACGGGTAAAACCGTGATCCTCCAGAACATCGCGCACTCCATCGCGACCAATCACCCTGAATGCTATCTGATCGTGCTCCTGATCGACGAGCGTCCGGAAGAGGTGACGGATATGCAGCGCTCGGTGAAGGGCGAGGTCGTTTCCTCAACCTTTGATGAGCCGGCGACGCGCCACGTCGCGGTGGCGGAAATGGTGATCGAAAAAGCCAAGCGCCTCGTAGAGCATGGCCGCGATGTCGTCATCCTCCTCGACTCGATCACCCGCCTTGGCCGCGCCTACAACACCGTTGTGCCGTCCTCGGGCAAGGTGCTGACCGGCGGCGTCGACGCCAACGCCCTGCAGCGGCCGAAACGTTTCTTCGGCGCCGCGCGGAATATTGAGGAAGGCGGCTCGCTGACCATTATCGCGACCGCGCTGATCGAAACCGGCTCGAAAATGGACGAGGTGATCTTTGAAGAATTCAAGGGCACCGGCAACTCCGAGCTGATCCTAGACCGTAAAGTCGCCGACAAGCGCACCTATCCGGCGATCGACATCGCCAAGTCCGGCACCCGCAAGGAAGATCTCATCACCGCCAAGGCGGCGATGCAGAAAATCTTTGTCCTGCGCCGGATCCTGTCGCCCATGGGCACCTCCGACGCCATCGAGTTCCTCATCGACAAGCTCAAACAGACGAAGACAAACCAGGATTTCTTCGACTCGATGAACACCTAGAGTTAGGCGGAAAACAGGATTGCGCGCAGGAGATAAGCGGCGCTCGCCACCGCGGCGAGGCTCGCCGCCGCCAGCGCAAGAAACCAGACCAACCGGCGCATCAACGGCGCGGGTTTCTCGTTATCCGTAGGCGGACCAACCGGCTTCAGAGGGTCACCCATGATAGCCGTCGCCGGGTTTCACCTTTCCCCAGAACAGGGAATAGACATAAGCCGTGTAAATCAGGATTACGGGCAACATGACGGCCGCGCCGGCGAACATCAGCCCCAGCGCATT
>JAUIEG010000460.1 GCA_030428745.1 Alphaproteobacteria bacterium | reverse complement strand
GCGCGCCACAAGGTCCTCTTCCTCGATCACGTCCAGAACACTGAGCGCCGCAACGCAGCCGACAGGCGAGCCCGCATAGGTGCCGCCAAGGCCGCCCGGCAAAGGCGCATCCATGATCTCCGCCTTTCCGACAACGCCCGCCAGCGGAAAGCCGCCCGCCAACCCCTTGGCGACCGTCATCAGGTCCGGCTCCACAGCAGAGTGCTCCATGCAGAACATTTTTCCCGTTCTGCCAAAGCCCGTCTGAATTTCGTCTGCAATCAAAACGATGTTATGCTCGTCGCAGATTTCCCGCAGACCTTGCACAAAAGCGGCCGGCGCCGGGTAGAACCCGCCCTCTCCTTGCACAGGCTCGAAGATTATGGCGGCGACATCTTCCGGCGCGACATCGAAGTTGAACAGATTGCGAAGCGCGCGCAGGGACTGTTCGACGCTTACGCCATGATAATCGATCGGATATGGCGCGCGATAAATATCGCCCGGAAACGGACCGAACAGCGTTTTGTAGGGGGCGTTCTTGCCGGTCAGGCCCAAAGTGAAATTCGTGCGTCCGTGATACCCTCCGTCGAATGCGATCACGGCGCGCCGGCCCGTATGGGCGCGCGCGATTTTGACGGCGTTTTCAACGGCTTCAGCGCCTGTGGTCACGAACATCGTTTTTTTGGCGCTCGCTCCCGGCGCCAGTTCGTTCAACCGTTCCGCAAGCGTCACCGCAGGCTCATAGGGCGTGACCATTACGCAAGTATGGCTGAACAGTTCAACCTGGCGTTTCACCGCCTCTACAATTTTCGGATGGGCGTGGCCGGTATTGCACACGGCGATGCCGGCCCCAAAATCGATAAACCTGTTTCCCTCGACATCCCATAGTTCGGCGTTCTTGGCGCGCGCTATGTAGATAGGCGCTAAATTCGCTTCACCGCGCGCAATGGCGCCTTCTTTTCGCTTTTGCAGATCTTTGTTGGTCAGCACAGCCTGATTATTTGTCGACTCAATCGCGCTCATTTGTCGATGCCTCCGATGCACATATATTTCAGCTCTAGATAATCATCGAGCCCGTATTTTGACCCTTCCCGCCCGAAGCCGGATTCTTTCACGCCGCCAAAAGGCGCGGCTTCGTTGGAGATGATCCCTTCATTAACGCCAACCATTCCGTACTCCAATGATTCGCCAATGCGCCAGATACGGGCCATGTCTCGCGTATAGACATAGCTCGCAAGACCATAGTCCGTGTCGTTTGCAATCCGGATGGCTTCATCTTCTGTTGCAAACCGCGCGAGCGGCGCCACCGGCCCGAAGATCTCATCGGTGAAAACCCGCATATCTGCGCTGACATCCTCCAGAACCGTTGGATTGACAAAACAGGGGCCTGACGCTGAGGCGCCGGCGTAAAGCACTTTGGCCCCTTTTTCACAGGCGTCCTCTATCAAGCCGGACACTTTCTCGACGGCCTTTTCGCTGATCAGGGGCCCCACGCCGACGCCGTCTTCCATGCCGTCGCCGACTTTCAGGTTTTGTACAGCGCGGACGAGCTTGCTGGAAAACTCGTCATAAACGCCATCCTGAACCAGAATCCGGTTGGCGCAGACACAGGTCTGTCCCGCATTGCGAAACTTGCTCGCCATCAATCCCGTCACCGCCGCATCGATATCCGCATCGTCAAAGACGATGAACGGCGCATTGCCGCCAAGCTCCATCGACATGCGTTTTACGGACCCGGCGCAGTCGGACATCAACTTTTTGCCGACCGCAGTAGACCCGGTGAAGGTGAGCTTGCGCACCGATTTGCTCGAGGTGAGCTCCCGGCCAATCTCCTCGGTCCTGCCGCACAGAACGCTGATGACGCCGGCCGGAACGCCGGCGTCTTCGGCGAGCGCGGCCAGGGCGAAAGCCGATAGCGGCGTCTCGTTCGCCGGTTTGCAAACCACAGCGCATCCTGCGGCCAGCGCCGGCGCGATTTTGCGCGCCAGCATGGCGTTCGGGAAATTCCACGGCGTAATGCACGCGACAACGCCGACAGGCTGTTTCAGACAAATCGCGCGCTTGTCGCCTGACGGAGCGGGAATGACATCGCCATTGATGCGCTTCGCCTCCTCCGCGAACCATTCGATATAGCTGGCGCCATAGGCGATCTCGCCGCGGGCCTCCGCAAGAGGCTTGCCCTGCTCCGCAGTCAGCAGCCGGGCGAGCGGCTCCTGATTGGCGATCAGCAGATCATGCCAGGCGCGAAGAACGCCGGCCCGCTTTTTCGCCGGCAGGGCGCTCCATTCGCGCTGGGCGCGGACCGCGGCTCCGATCGCCTGCGCTGTCTCCTGCCGGCCGCAATTGGCGACGCGGGCGATTTCTTCCCCCGTGGCGGGGTTCACAACCGGAAATTCGGTGCGGTCTTCGGCTTGCGACCACTGACCGCCAATGAATGCGCCGCCGCGCAAGAAATGCTCGTAAGCCATAGGGGCCACCTCATTCTCGACGTTCAAAAAAACTCAGTAAGATGGCAAATTTTGTGATATACAAGGCATATTTTCAGACATAAAATGTCAAAAAAACTGACAGCAACCGATGCCTCGAATATCCCAACTTCCGTTAAAGGCCCTCCACTATTTTGAGGCTGTCTGCCGGCATCGCCATATCGGCAAGGCCAGCGAAGAATTGGGCGTTTCCTATGGGGCTGTCGGACGTCATATCCGCAATCTCGAAGCGCATTTCGAAGCAAAGCTCTTCACCCGCGAGAACGGCCAGTTGGAGATGACGGCGGCTGGCGCCCGCCTCTCCGAAGCGGTCCGCGAAGGCCTCGATTGCATTGAACGAGGCGCACAACACCTCAATCCCGAAAAACTCGCCGGAAAGCTTTCGATCGCCTGCACCCCAACCACCGGAAGCACCTGGGCTGCGCGGCGCATCTGCGCATTTTCGCAAGCCTATCCGCAGATTGAGATTCACGTCAGCAATATAGAGCCGGCGCAGTCCAGCATTCCGCATCACATCGACATCGCCATTTGCTACGGAAAGCCTGCCGCGTCCGGGCGCGTCGTGCATGAGCTCTACACGCCCCGGATCTATCCCTTCTGCAGCCCAAGCTACGCCCATGAGCACTGGCAGCCAGTGCGTAACCTTAGCTTTCACGGGATGACGCTGTTGCATGACCGCCAAAACAGCTGGCGCCGCTGGTTCGAAGCGGCGCGCAAACCCTATCCG
>JAUIEG010000459.1 GCA_030428745.1 Alphaproteobacteria bacterium | reverse complement strand
CGTTAAGGGCTCAAACCAATCAGGGGGAACTGAGAATGCGCCTTGAATTTTTAATTGCCGTTGTGGGCTTTGGCTTTTGCGCCTGCGCCCCATCGAACGAATCTGAGTCGAGCGCCCCGGAGGCGACGACCGGGCAAAACAATCCCGCGGATAAAACAACCGAACCGCACTGGGCTTTTGAAGACGGAGAGTTTTTTCCCGCTGACCGGTCTCTCCATCGCCCGGAGGACGGCGTCGCTCTCCCTGACGGCCGGTTGCTGGTGGCTGACCGGGCGCACGGCCTGATCGCCCTTTCACCGGACGGATCGCACCGGCCTTTCGGAAACTTTGCCGCGGCCGGATATGAATATGCGCCGCCCGGCAAAAACGCAGGCCCCAACAGCGTGGCGTTTGAACCGGACGGCAAGCATGTGCTGGTCGCCGATGTTTTTACAGGCGCAATCTACCGCGTGGATGTCGCCTCGGAGACGACCGAGCTGATTTACACGCATGAGTTTGGAGTGAACACAGTTCTTGCCGACGCCACCGGCGCGATCTGGTTTACCCAATCCACCGAAAATAACGGGCCTGACTCTGAGCAAAGATTATTCGCGGCGATCGATGCCCCTTTTTCGGATGGCGGACTGTTCCGGCTCACGCCGGATGCTGAAGGCGACGCGCGCGCAGAGCTGAAAGTCGATGGGCTGGACTTCGCCAACGGCTTCGTCATTGACGAGGCGCGCGGCGAAATTTTCCTCGCAGAATCCGTTGGCGGCCGCATCAATGGATTTACAGTTTCATTCGAGACCGGCGAGATTTCAGACCGGCGCCTCGTGGCGGCCATAACGGGGCCGGACAATGTCGAGATGGACGAAGACGGGCAATTGTGGGTCGCCTCGCCGATCGGCAATGAAGTCCTGCTTGTCGATCCTGAAAGCGGCGCCGTGCGTTCCGTTTTTCATCCGCAAAACGACGAGAGCGACGCCCTCATTGCGGATTGGCGCCGCCGCAGCGAAGCGGGCGAGTCTCGTATAGAGTTAATGGGGCCGGATATGTGGGAACCGATGCCGGGATTGATCACGGGCGTGATCCTGACGCCTGATGGCGGCCCTGTTTACATCTCCGGCCTTGGCGACGCCTTACTCAAACTAGAGCGCTAAACCACTCTCTGTTTAACCGCTCTTGTTGCGCGCCTTGACTTCATACATCGCGGTGTCGGCGCGCTCCATGGCTTCGTCTGCGGACAATCCCTTCGCGATTTCAACAACGCCGCAGGAGACATGAGCGACAAAGTCGCCGTTTTTCCACGACACCGGTTGCGCAGAAACGGCGCTGGTGAGATGCCCGGCCTTGACTTCGGCTGTTTGCTGGTCGGCTTGCGCTAAAAGAACGCCGAACTCATCGCCGCCGAGGCGGCCCACCGCATCCGTCTGGCGCACATTCGCGGTCAAGACTTCCGCCACATGGGCGAGCGCGGCGTCGCCAGCGCCATGCCCCATCTTGTCATTGATTTTCTTGAGATCGTTGAGATCCACAAAAACAAGGCTCGCCTTCATGTCATAGCGGTCGATCATGGCGAGCGCCCGATCAAGCTCCCGCACGAAAGCGCGACGATTGTAGATTTCGAGCATGGGATCGCTGTCGGCGAGACGCTCTAGCTCGTTGATGCGCTCCTGCGACCAGCTCAGTTGATCGCGCAGGCTTTGCACCTCCTGCATAAGAGACGTCAGCGCTTCACGCACACGCGGCGTCAACTCCGCATCCGGCACGCCGGCAAGCATGATCTTGTCCGATGGCGCAGCGGAATTGGCCGTCGCAGAGGATGTCCCAACGCCGGCCGCACGCTTGCGCTCAATCCGCCCCGCCCCCGGGGTTTTTGGCGCGTCGCCAATCTTCATCAGTCTCTCCCGCGTCCCGCGCGCACGATGTCAGTTCTTGCGCCACTCGTCTCTCCGGCGCATTTGATTAACCTGATTGGCCCCTTCCCGCCAGTGAGCGCGATTCGTGCGGGACTGCGCAAATTCCTACTCATTAGCCCTGCTATTCCGGCTCTTTAGGACACCTTGTCGCTTTGGCGCGCGGACCGCTCGCTTCGCCGAATGGCCCTTGTGACAAAGGTCGCGCGGGCCCAGTTTGGGTCTTGCGGAAAGGTCGTGCGAAGTCCCCTTCGAACAACGCGACCAGCTCCCGCGTCCGGTGAGAGGAGGCGCTGGCTCTCGCGCCCCCGTCTATGTGGCTGGCGTCTCCTCCTTCCGGGCCCTCATCTCCTTGCGCCAAAGCCGACGCCTGCTATAAGCCCCGCTTTTCCGGGCTGACAAGCAGCCCGGATTTCAGTTTACGCGCGTCTGATCGCAAAGCGGTTCCCACTTTTGCGGACGCGCCAGGGCCTGGAGACACTTGATGGCGAGCGCCAAGGCAGACCCAGAAGTGGGCATTATCATGGGCTCGCGCTCGGACTGGCCGGTGATGGCCCGCGCCGCTGAGGTGCTGGACGCCCTTGGCGTCGCCTACGAGACCAAGATCGTCTCCGCCCACCGCACCCCTGACCGGCTTTATGACTACGCAAAAGGCGCGAAAGCGCGCGGCCTCAAGGTCGTCATCGCCGGCGCCGGGGGCGCGGCGCATCTGCCGGGCATGACCGCGTCCATGACGCCGCTCCCGGTCATCGGCGTGCCGGTGCAGTCGAAGACCTTGAAGGGCCTCGACAGCCTCCTCTCCATTGTCCAGATGCCGGCGGGCGTTCCCGTCGCCACCGTCGCCATCGGGGAAGCCGGCGCCGCAAACGCGGGTCTCCTCGCCGCCTCGATCCTGGCGACCCATGACGACGCGGTGGCGGAGCGTCTCGACAAATGGCGCGCGGCGCAAACGTCGAGCGTCGCAGAAACCGTGGAAGACTGACCCGGAAATGATCGTCGAGCCAAACGGAACGATTGGCATATTAGGCGCCCGCGCGCGAAGGCGCGCGAATCAAAGATGCGCCGCCGCGAGGTTGTCGGCATGAGTGAGGCAGACGCAAAAAACTTCGTCGTCGGGCCAAACGGAACGATTGGAATCCTGGGCGGCGGCCAGCTTGGGCGGATGCTCGCGACCGCGGCCGCCGAACTCGGCCTCAAAACGATCATCTACTGTCCGGAAGAAAACTCTCCCGCTTTCGACGTCGCCTCGGACCATATCCTTGCGTCCTACACAGACGAAACCGCACTGAAAAAACTCGCCGACGCCGCT
>JAUIEG010000458.1 GCA_030428745.1 Alphaproteobacteria bacterium | reverse complement strand
ATCGCCCGCGCCCGCTCCCGTCTTCTGGTATTAATGCACATCGCCGCGCAATGCGCCAGCCGCTAGGGGCTAGTCGAGCCTTTGCAGCGCCCATTTTACATTGAGCGCCGTTTCTTCTCGCCGGTCGAAAGCGCCAGCGCGAATGACGATTTGTTCAGACGCCGCCGGCGCCCCACCCGCGCCGCAATAGACGCTTTTTTCAAGCAGCAATTCCGGACAATTGGATTTAAAGCGCCAGCCTTCCTTGTTGGGAAGAAGCAGGATCACCGACTTTTTGTCCCGCGCGAGCGAGGCCCGGACGCCCGGATCGAGATGAAACCGCCAAACCGCGGAATCGATTTCACGGGGCGCGCAGCCCGCCAGCATCTCCTCCCCGCGCAGATCAGCGCCATTGGCGGCGAGAAACAGCCGCCGCAAATAGGACGCGCCCTCAGGATTGGCGGTCTCAATGCGGCGCTCGATTTCAAGCAGTCTTCCGGCCGTTTCCTCGCCGCGGCGTTGCGCCACTTCGCCAAAGACCGGCGACGGCCCGCCTTCGGCAAAGGAAAGCGCCGTGTGGGCGCTGCGCTGTTCAAGCGCCTTGCGCCACGCCGCGCCGCGATGAGCGCCAGAGCCGCAATTGACCAGGATGCGGCTTCGGCCGGATGAAAAATGCAATGACCCTGCGCTCTTATAAGGAGCGGCGCTGTCATCGGCGGTGTCGGCAATCAGCAACGCCCGCGCAGCCGTCAATTTGTGATAGCGGGAGTGACGCGCAAAATCTGCGGGACCGAGATCGGCGCCCGCCCCGGTCTGGACCGCGATGAGCGCTTTTGAATCGTCTTCATACCCGCCATTGAAAACGGCGAGCTTGCCGTCGGGGCAGCGAAAGAACGCCGCCATGGCGCTCGCCCGCTGCACCTGGTGACGCAAGAAACCCGGCGGCTGAAAACCGCGCGTTTCGATCGCCTTGATCAGCGCCTGCAACCGCAATGCAAGTTTTAGCTGCCGCGACGGGTTGCGGCTCACATGACCGCCATCGGGCCGCAATTGCAGACGCAATTCGCGCCGCGCCATTTCAAGGCCGCGTTCGGCGGGGCCTTCACAGCCCGGCAGGGAATAACCGGCGATCCCAAGACCAAGCGCCGTCATCAGCCGATCGAAGCCCGTGGCCGCACGATGCGCCGACCGCGCAAGGTGACGGGTCTGGCGCGCCATGCAGGCGAGCACGCGGCTGCGCCACAGCGCATCGGTTCCCGAAAGAATAAGCGGATGATACGCGCAAAGCTCCACCAGACGCTCCGCGGTGAAATAAGGCTCCCAGCTTTCCGCCGACCAGCGCTCATGACGATCTAGCCAGGCTTTCATCAAGATACGCGCCGGCGCCTTGCCGTCATCGCCAAGCGCCGACAGGTGACGCAGCCAGGAAAACTCCTGCAACCAGGCGTTCAGCGCGCCGTCGGGTTCGGCGAGGTCCCACAGCCTGTCGAGTTCTTCCTCGCAGTCGACGTTTTCATCGCCAAGCGCGATGCGTCCGCGCGCCAGCGCCTGCGCAATGGCTTTATCGGGCGCATAAGGATCATCGGGTTTGAACAACAGCCTGTCCGGCGCCGGGCCTTTCAACTGTGCCTGATAGAACGGACTCTCACCCCAGGCGCGACGCACGCGCGCGATGACGTCGCGGGAGGCTTTTCCGGAATGTCGCTGCGCGCGCGCCATGGTGCTATGATCCCGGACGCAGAGCGGCGATATTGGCCGCATACTGACTGTCGCCGCCGCGGAAGACCGCCGAGCCCGCCACCAGCACATCGGCGCCCGCCTCGATCGCCAGCGGGGCCGTCTTCGGATCGACGCCGCCGTCGACTTCCAGATGGACGGACTTACCCGACGCATCGATCAGCTTGCGGACCGCCTCGATCTTTTTGAGCTGCGAGGAAATGAATTTCTGACCGCCATAACCCGGATTGACCGACATGACGAGAACCAGATCGAGATCCTCTATCACCGCCTCAATCGCACTCACCGGCGTCGCCGGATTGAGCGCCGCACCGGCCTTCACGCCTGCGCCCTTGATGCGCTGGATCGTGCGGTGCAAATGCGGACCCGCTTCCGGGTGAACGGTGAGGATATTGGCGCCGGCGCCCGCAAACTCGTCAATATAGGCGTCGACCGGCGAGATCATGAGGTGGACGTCGAACGGCAAATCCGTCGCCCCGCGGATCGCTTTCACAACCATGGGCCCAATGGTGAGATTGGGGACGAAATGCCCGTCCATCACATCGACATGGATGAAATCCGCCCCGGCGGCCGCAATTGCGGCGACCTCTTCGCCCAGACGGGCGAAATCGGCGGATAAAATGGACGGGGCGATCAGAACACGACTCATGGATTTCAGGTATCGTGATGCGCCGTCAGCGCGCAATAAGCACGGGACCGAAATCAGCCTTGCTGTGCATAAATTCCCGCAAGAAAAACCCCG
The DNA here is from genome assembly GCA_030428745.1 of Alphaproteobacteria bacterium. GTDB lineage: Bacteria > Pseudomonadota > Alphaproteobacteria > Caulobacterales > Parvularculaceae > Hyphococcus. The sequence goes on along the minus strand of JAUIEG010000458.1, from coordinate 747 downwards.
CCTTCTGGCGGGGTTTTCTTTGGGGGGTGCGTGTAAGAGCGTCAGGGACGGACGCTTTTGGATTTTCGGCAGGCGATTGCGCCAACCTGATGATTGAATTTGTAGGGGCCGAATGGGGCAAAAGTAAGACGAAACCGCCTTAATTTCACTCAAATTATTGTTTTTATTAGTTAATTTCCGTTATCCTTTACGGGATCACGCTTCGCTTTAACTCTGACCGGCTTCAGGGCCAGCCGAGTTTTCCACATGCCGAAAAGGGTCGCGCCAGTCAGCGCCGCGCCCGAGACAAGGCCGCCGATCCACTCGACGTCATAAAGACCGATGCCGGCGAGCGTGAACAGCGTCAGGCCAAGGAGCGCCATCAGAAAACGCAGGGGCGACGAAACCGTCCGCCCCACAGCCCGGGCCGCGCCGGAGGCCGTGGAAGCTGCGACCTTGGCCGTTTTGACCGCCCCTTGAGCGACCGCGTCAGCCACCTTGCGGGCGCCGATAAGCTTGATAATGCCGGCGAGCGCACTGGCCGCGACAGCCAGCAGCGCCCATTTTTTCGGGCTGATGGGCGTTTTTTGCTGATCGGCGTGGTCCGCCGCATGGGCGATAATCGGCGCTTCCACCGCCACGGTGGGCGATGTCACCGCGGGATCGAAGTCGCTGGCGCCCACAGGCGAAAGCGCCGCCGTCGCCGCCGTGACCGACACCGCGGCAAGCAAGCCCGCCTTCATCTTCTTGAAATTCGTCATGCGGTCC
>JAUIEG010000457.1 GCA_030428745.1 Alphaproteobacteria bacterium | reverse complement strand
CTCTGCGGACACAGTATATGCGCTTGCCGAATTAATCCGCCGGCAACGCGGCGGCGCGGCGGTTGTGCTCGGCGCCCTGTCGCCGCGGACGCGAAACGCGCAAGCCGAACTCTATCAATCGGGCGAGGTCGATTTCCTGATCGCTACTGACGCCATCGGCATGGGGCTCAACATGGATATCGACCATGTGGCCTTCGCCGCCTCTCGCAAATTCGACGGACGCAGGCCGCGCAATCTCAACCCTTCGGAGCTGGCGCAAATCGCGGGACGCGCCGGACGCCATGTGCGCGATGGTACGTTCGGCGTCACGGCCGATTGCCCCGCTTTTGACGAAGAACTCGTCACGGCGATTGAAGATCATCAGTTCGATCCGGTGAAGGCGCTGATGTGGCGATCCGAACAGGTCGATTTTTCATCCCTCCCCGCCTTGCGGCGCTCGCTCGATAAGCCTTCGCCGCGCGATTATTTCATGCGGGCGCGCCGGGCCGATGATGAAGACGCGCTCCATCGCCTCGCTGCGCGTGAAACTATTCGCGATATGGCGAAGGGCGGCGCAGCTCTTGGCCTGTTATGGGACATTTGCCAGATCCCCGATTTCCGCAAGACCGGCGGCGACCAGCATGCGCGGCTTTTAGGCGACATCTACGAACTTTTGATGGGTGAAGGGCGTTTGCCAGACGAATGGCTCGCGCCGCGCGTTGAACGGCTCGATCGCATTGACGGCGATATTGACGCCTTATCGGCGCGCATCGCCCATATCAGGACATGGACCTATCTTTCGCACCGCTCCCATTGGCTCGACCGCGCCCCTTATTGGCAAGAGCGCGCCCGCGCTATAGAAGACAGGCTCTCGGATGCGCTGCATGAAAAACTGACGCAACGCTTTGTCGACCGGCGCACGGCAACCCTGTTAAAGCGTTTGAAAGATGATACGCCCTTACTGGCGGGTGTCACCGACGACGGAGAAGTGATTGTGGAAGGCCAATTCATCGGCCGCCTTTTAGGGTTCGAATTCATTGTCGACCCGCGCGCGAGCGGAGCGGAAGCGAAATCATTGCGCGCCGCCGGCGAAAAAGCGCTGCGCCCTGTTCTTGCAACGCGCGCTGCTGCGCTTGCGAACGCTGAGGCTGGCGAATTGCGTCTCGATGATGACGGGACCGTCTGGTGGCGATCTGCGCCCGTTGCGCAATTGCAGAAGGGGCCCGCGCCGCTGCGCCCGTCACTCGCAATCTCCGGTCTCGCCGAAGTGACGCCGAATTTGCGTGGCCGCGTCGAAGACCGCCTCAAGGATTTTGTCGCTGCAAAAATTGAAGGCCTGCTTGGTCCCCTCGTCGCTTTGCAGACGGCGGCCAATGCGGAAAGCGAAGGCGGGCTGAAAGGGTTGACCAAGGGCGTGGCCTATCGCCTGGTTGAAAATTTCGGCGCCACCTCGCGCACCCAGTTTGGCGATGATCTCAAACAGATCGATCAGGAAGAACGCGCCAAGCTCAGAAAGCTCGGCATGCGGTTCGGCGAATTCACACTTTATATGCCGGGGCTTTTGAAACCGGCGCCGTCGTCGTTGCTCACCCTGCTCTGGGCGCTATGGACCGACCGCAAGCCAGGCGATGTGCCGCCGCCCGCCGCGGGCCGCGTCTCGATCGAGATGAACGAAAGCCTTCCGCACGCCTATTATTACGCTGGCGGTTATCGCCCGTCGGGCGTGCGCGCTGTCCGTATCGACATGCTGGAAAGACTTGCCGGCCTCATTCGCACCGCGCGCAATGAAGGAACCAAGGAAGGCTTTGCAACCAATGCGCAGATGATGTCGCTTGTCGGCTGTTCCGGAGAGGACTTCGAAGCGATTCTGCGCTCCCTCGGCTTCCGCAAAAATGTCGTGAAGCGCAAGGTCGAACCGAAAGCTGAAGCGGCGCCGGAAGTGAAGCCGGAAGCAAAACCGGAAGAAGCGCCTGCTGGCGAAGCCATCGCCGAAACAACGGATGCGGCCGCGCCTGAGGCGGCAACCGACGCAGCGCTCGCTTCTGCGCCTCAAGCCGGCGCGGGCGAAACCCAGCCATCTGAGCCCGCGACGCAGCCGGCGGAAGTCATCCTCGACACTGGCCTCAGCGCGGCGCAGGTCGCTGAAACAGAGACGCCGCAGACCTTACCGGAAGAAGAAGCGCCTGCAGCCGCCGCGAGTGCGCCGACCGCAGACGCTCCGGCTGTCGAAACAGAAGAAATTGAAGTCACGCTCTGGCGCCCGGCGCCGCGCCGGCCAAAACCGCAAGGAAAGCCTCAAGGAAAGTCTTCGGGCAAACATGCGCGCCGCGACGGCGATAGGCAGGGCCATCCTCAGGGCGGCAAGCCCCGCGACGGCGACCGCAATGACCGCAGAGGGGGCAAGAACGCCAAAGGCGGCCCCCGCCGCGGCAAACAACAAGGCAAAGGGGCAGTCTACACGGCCGGGCCGAAGCGCGAGAAAAAAGCCGATCCCAATTCACCTTTCGCCGTGCTTGCCGGCCTGAAAGCTGAACTTTCAAGCACCCCCAACAACAAAGAAGACAAGACAAAAGCCACAGAGAAGGCTGAATGACAGGCGGAGCCGCCGAAGCGATCAGCGCCTCCTCCCAGCGTCTCGATAAATGGCTATGGCAGGCGCGGTTTTTCAAAACCCGCACCCTCGCCTCCAAATTTGTCAGCGACGGCAATGTGCGCATCACACGCGACGAAAATACGCAACGGGCGGATAAACCCAGCGTAGCGATACGGCCCGGGGACATAGTCGTCTTTACACGGAATGAACGCCTGCGCATCATCCATGTCCTCGCCTGCGCCGATCGGCGCGGCCCTGCAAGTGAAGCGCAGGCGCTTTACGACGACCGTTCTCCGCCACCGCCGCCGAAAGGAGAGGCTGCCCCGCGCAACGCCTTCGCCCGAGACAAAGGGGCCGGCCGGCCCACCAAGAAAGACCGCCGCGCCCTTGCCGCGCTCAAGTCACCCGACTAAGGAACCTTCTGATGTTTGATAAACTTTTCCAACGCTTCCAAGCCGAAGAGCCCGAAGCAAATGCGGAGACGCAGCTTGAGCTTGCTTTCGCCGCGCTGCTGGTTGAAGCCGCTCGCATTGATGAAAACTACGCCGAGAGCGAAGTCGCAATCATCGACCGGGCGCTGATGAAACGCTTTAGCCTCGACGGCGCGGCGGCCGCCGCCCTGCGCGCTCGCGCG
>JAUIEG010000456.1 GCA_030428745.1 Alphaproteobacteria bacterium | reverse complement strand
CGCCCATCTCAAGAAAGCGCTCGACGCCAAAATCGCGACAATGATTTCCGGCGGCGCCACCGGCGCCTATCTGATGGTGGGCATTGATGATCTGGGCGCCGTCAACGCTGATTTCGGGTTCGAAGCCGCTGACAAGGTCATCGCTGAAGTGGCGATGCGGCTGGCCACCGTTCTTGGTCCTGACGACCGTATCGGCCGCGTCGCCGGCACCAAATTCGGCATCATTATTTCGGACACCGATCCCGACCGTTTGCGTCAGATCTGTGTGCGCCTTCTCAACGTGGTGCGCGAAAGCGTCATCGAAACGAAAGGCGGCGTCATCGCCGCCTCGGTCTGTCTCGGCGCTGTCAGCCTGCCGCAACAGGCTGATAATGCGAACGGCGCCATGACCCGCGCCGAAGCCGCCCTCGACGCTGCGAAACGCATCGGTAAATCGAGCTGGTCGGCCTTCACCGACAAGACCGACGCTGTGTCCATGCGCCGGCGCAACACGCATATGTCGGATGTGATTCTGACGGCCCTCAACGAACGCCGCGTGCGCCTCGCCTTCCAGCCGATTGTCGCCGACCTCGACGAAACGCCGAAAAAATTCGAATGTCTCATCCGTATGCGCGGCGAGGACGGCCAGAATATCCCGGCGCCCGAATTCATTCCCGCGGCGGAGCGTCTCGGCCTCGTCCACTTGCTCGATCGCCGCGTGCTTGAGCTTGCGCTCAACACGCTCGCCGTCATTCCGAATATTCATCTCAATGTGAATATCTCCATGGAGACGGTGAAGGATTTTGTGTGGGCTGAAGGTTATATCGCGCTTTTGCGCGCCAATCAGGAGTTGACGCCCCGCATCACCGTTGAGCTCACTGAAACGCAGGTCATCGACTCGATTGACGCCTCGATTGAATTCGTTTCAGAGATCAAGCGGCTTGGTTGTTCTTTCGGCATTGACGATTTCGGCGCGGGCTACACGTCGTTCCGCAATCTCAAAGCGATGGATATCGATATCCTGAAAATCGACGGATCCTTCGTCACTGGCGTTTCATCCTCGCGCGAGAACCAGCTCTTTGTCAGGACGCTTTTGGATCTTGCCCGCAATTTCGGCATGCAGACCGTGGCGGAATGGGTCGATAACGAAGCCGACGCGATGCTGCTGAAAGGCCTCGGCGTCGACTATCTGCAGGGTTTCCTGCTCGGCAAGCCGGAAACCAATCCGGACTGGCTCCCTGACGGCGCGCCTAATGAAGCGCCGCAGCGCGCCGAACGCCGGCAACCGTAAAAAACAAATTCAAGGGCGCTATTCGCCGCCTTCAAGTTTGTCGAGCTTGCGCTGCAGGGCTTCGACCTGATTTTTCAGCGCATTGATGTCATCGGAGTCTTCTGCTTCCTTTTTCGGCGCAGCGCCGCCGCCGGCGCGCTGCGGTGTGTAGGAAGGCCCGAGCGGCGAAAACATTTTCATCGCCTGCTCGTAAAGCTCCATATTCTTGCGGACGCTTTCTTCGAACATGGCGTAGCCCGGCGAGCCGCCGAAGGCGTCGCGCATGCGGCCGCGCATTTCTTCCTGATTGCGCGAAAAAGCATCCATGCTCATTTCGAGATAGGACGGCACAAAGGTCTGCAGGCTGTCGCCATAAAATTTGATCAGCTGGCGCAGGAACTGGACCGGGAGCAGGTTTTGGCCTTTGCTCTCTTCCTCGAAAATGATCTGCGTTAGCACCGACCGCGTGATTTCGTCGCCGGACTTGGCGTCAAAGACGACAAAGTCCTCGCCGTCCTTCACCATCTCCGCAAGAAAATCGAGCGTCACGTAAGACGACGTCGCCGTGTTGTAGAGGCGGCGGTTCGCATATTTCTTGATGACGACTGGTTCGCCCTCGGCCCTGCTGCGGCCTTTTGATTTTTCCGACATAGTTGCCCTCCCGTCGCCTTACCGCGCTGCAGAAGTGATGCGGCGCTGCGGCGCAGTGATTTTGTGCGCTTGCTAATCCTGCTATAGCATGAAAATAAGGATTGCATACGCGTTAACCACAAGTTTTCGCGGCTTTAAACCCTTGAGATTGTTTACCCTTCGCGTCTGAAGGGCCGGGTGGGCGAGAGGCTCTCCCGCCAGCGGGCGCATAAATTCAGGTCAGGAGGCTCTTATGAGCAGGGCGGTTATCGTTTCGGCGGCGCGAACAGGCGTCGCATCTTTCGGGGGAAGTCTGGCGTCCGTTCCGGCGGCGAAACTGGGTGAAACCGTTATCGCCGCAGCCTTGAAACGGGCCGGGATTTCCGGCGGCGATGTGGATGAAACGGTGATGGGCCATGTCCTTCAGGCGGGCCAGGGCCAGAACACCGCCCGTCAGGCCTCCATTGGCGCCGGGATCGACCAGGAAAAGCCGGCCATGACCATCAACCAGGTCTGCGGCTCAGGCCTTCGCGCCGTCGCCATGGCGGCGCAGGCGGTGCGGCTGGGCGATGCGTCCGTGGTGGTCGCCGGCGGTCATGAGAACATGTCCCTTGCGCCTCATGCGGCGCATTTGCGCGACGGTCAGAAGATGGGGCCGAAAAGCTTCGCCGACACCATGATCACCGACGGTCTCTGGGACGTTTTCAACGATTACCATATGGGCGTCACGGCGGAGAATCTCGCCGAGAAATACCAGATCACCCGCGAAGAACAGGACGCCTTCGCCGTCGCCAGCCAGAACAAGGCCGAGGCCGCGAAGAAAGAAGGCAAGTTCGAAGAGGAAATCACCCCGGTCACGATCAAGACCCGCAAAGGCGAGATTGTCTTCGCCGAGGATGAATATATCCGCGAAGGCGCGACCATCGACGGCGTCTCCGGGTTGAAGCCCGCTTTCAAGCGTGATGGCGGCTCGGTCACGGCGGCGAACGCCTCGGGTCTTAATGACGGCGCCGCAGCATTGGTGGTGATGTCTGAGGATGCAGCGCGAGAACGCGGTCTTGAGCCGCTTGCAACGATTGCATCCTGGGCGCATTGCGGCGTTGATCCGTCGATCATGGGTATCGGTCCGGCGCCGGCGTCGCGTCTTGCGCTGCAAAAAGCCGGCTGGTCCCTTGACGATCTCGATCTGATCGAAGCCAATGAAGCCTTCGCTGCGCAGGCGTTAGCTGTCGGCAAAGAACTTGGTTGGGACGCGTCGAAGGTGAACGTCAATGGCGGGGCCATCGCCATCGGCCACCCCATCGGCGCATCAGGCGCGCGTATTTTG
>JAUIEG010000455.1 GCA_030428745.1 Alphaproteobacteria bacterium | reverse complement strand
CGCGGCCGCCGGAGATGACGTTCGCGCGGGCCGCTGGCGCGGCGCAGCGAAAACCGAATGCGGCATTCACGGGCGGTAAATGGTTGTGATATGTCGGGCAGCTAGGATTTCCGGGTTGTGGCTAGGTGCTCCTCGCGCCGATATTGGTAACGGCATTGCAATCACGTCTATGGCTGCAATAAGCTGCATATGAGCATATTCGGCAAAATGAGATGGCGATGACGATTAGCGACATAGGCGCAATAGGTAATGTGCTTGCTGCAATCGCTGTCTTCGTGACGCTCATTTATCTTTCTCGCCAAGTCAAGCAAGCGAACATGTTGGCAAAGTCGCAAGTTCGGCAACGAATGGTTGAGCAGACGCAAGAAGAAATTTACCAATGGATGAATAATCCGGATTTGCCAGAATCTTTTATCTCAACCGCAAAGTTATCGGCGGCGACTCAAGCAAAATTGCATTTCTTTTTGTTGGCTGCGATGCGCCAGCGGGAATGGGAATGGTATCAGTACAAAGACGGCGTCATCGACAAGAGTGTCTATCAGGCTTACCATGAAGTCATTGGGTTGCATTTAGGTATTGCGCGTACGCGAAATTGGTGGCGGACGGTCGGTCGCATCGGATTTAACCAAGAATTTGTAGCTGAAGTCGACGCTTATCTCGGAAACCGTCCGCTAGCAGATGATTATTACGAGGGAATACGCAACTTCGATGTTCCGACGTCAGAGGTTGAGCCGGAGGCTTTGCTCAACACCGGTTCCGGCAATGATGAGATGCGCCCTGGGAGTTCATAAGAGCGCCGGGGTCAGTCAAATCCGTTTAAGAATTTTTCAATCGCCTTCCACGCCGCCGGTTCCGTCAGCATCGGCGCATGGCCGACATTCGGCACTTCGGCGTAGTCGAAATTCGGATGTACGGCGCGCATCTTCGAGATGATTTCCGGCGACAGGAGATCGCTGATTCCACCGCGAATAATGAGGGTCGGCGTGTCTTTGAGGCTTTCGAACGGCGCCCATAAATCGGGCGCCGGGCCGACTTCGGTCAGCGCCTTGCCGATATTCGGGTCGTAAGCGAGCGTCCAGCTTCCATCCGCGTTTTCGCGGAAGGTGCGCCGGGCGAAAGTCCGCCAGAATTCATCAGTTGCTTCCGGAAAAGCGACGCCGTTGACGGCGCGAATTTCCGCGGCTGCTTCCTCCAAGTCAGCAACGTCCGTTTTCGTCTTGCCGGCATAGCCGGCAATGCGGGCAATGCCTTCCGGCGCAAGCTCCGGGCCCACATCATTGATGACCGCGGCTTTTACGCGCGTCGGCGCGGCTTCATTGACCAGCATTGTCGTGATGCCGCCAAGCGAGGTGCCCACCAGCACCGCCTCCGGCATGTCCAGCGCATCCATCACGGCCAGGGCGTCATCGCGATAGGTGAGGGGATGATAATTCAGATAGTCGGGATCGTAGTCAGAGCGTCCACGCCCGCGAAAAGTGAGCGCATAAACGTCATGGCCAATTGCGGCGATTTTCGGCGCCAGGTCTTCGAAGTCAGCGGCGTTGCGCGTTAGACCGTGAAGACAAAGCACCGGCGTTTTTTCGCCGCCGCCATAAGCGCGTGCATGAAGCTTGAGGCCGTTGGCGGCCGGAATGAATCTATCTTCAAAGGAGGGCATGCTTGCTCGCCCTACTTGATCCGGCGCACCCGGATCGTTCGATGCAGCTCATTCACGGTCATCATGTAGTTGCCGAAGACGCTGCGTTTCACCTTGGCGGTGAGAAGCCGCTCGCGACTGCCGAAATGCAGTTTCTTGTCATCGGAATCGAGCTGGCGCCAGACTTGGCCATTGTCGAGCGATACGGTCGCCGTCCCGAGCGAGTTGACCTTGATCTCGACCACCTTGGCGGTGAGGCTTTTGATGCGCTTTCCGTCTTTGTCGCGCTGGACATCGGAAATGGCCTCGTCGCCAAAGTCTTCCGGCGCTTCGGCGACCTTGCTGGGAGCGCGTGTTTCACCAAGCCCGAAATTGGCCTTTTCCTCTTCTTCAGCGGCGGCGGTTTGTTCTTCCCGAACGATCCGCGTCACTTGCAGGGTTTTTGCGGCGCCTTCGAGACAGGCGAGGCGTTCTTCCGCGTCTTCGATTGCAAGGCAGGCGATGGCGTCGTCAACGGCTTCGGATTCGCTTGGTTGCGCTGCAGCGGCGCTGGCGACGAACAGGGCGGCGAGGATTGCGAAAGGCGCGGCGTTCATGTCATCTCCTGAACAAAAGCGCCGCAAAGAGCGGCGTGCGCTGATTACACACAGCGCCCCTCACGGCGTCAACATGCTAAATCGGCTTAGCCTGTCAGCGCGTCAGGGGCAGCCGGGAATCGGGCCGGGAATCAGGCCGGGAATGCAGGAATGAGCGATAATTTCATGCAGTTGCTTCAGGGCGCCGCCGCTCAGTTCCAGCGCGGTGCGTTTGACGCGGCGCTGGACGCCAGCGAAGCGGCGTTGCGCCAGCAGCCCGCCCATCCCGAAGCCCTGCATATGAAAGCGCTCAGTCTTGGCCGGCTCGGCCGGGTCGACGAGGCGCTGCCATATTTCGATCAGGCGGCGGCGGCGCACCCGCAGCGCCACGTCATCATTGCGAATAAGGGAAATGCGCTTCGCGCCGCGGGGCGGCTCGAGGAAGCAGTCGCCGAATATGAGGCCTCGGTTGCGGCGGAGCCGGGGTTCATCACCGGCTGGATCAGTCTCGGGCTCGCCCTCTGGAAAAGCGGCGATCCCGTGCGCGCCGAGAAGGTAATGCGCGACACGCTCGCTTTGGCGCCGGACGATCCGTTGGCGCTCAACAATCTTGGCGTCCTCCTGGAGGATCAGGGCCGTCCCGCAGAAGCGGCGGAACAGTTTTCCGCGGCGCTGGCGCTAAAGCCCGACATGCTGTTTGCGCGGGTGAACCGCGGCGCGGCGTTGCGAAAAATCGGGCGCATCGAGGAGGCGCTCGCCGACTTGCGCATCGCGGTGCAGGCGGCGCCGCAGGATGCGGAAACGCAATATCAGTTCGCAAACGCGTTGCGCCAGTCCGGCGCCATTGCAGACGCCGACGCCGCTTACCGCCAGGCCTTGTCGCTGGCCCCGTTGCGCGTGGACATCCATCGCGATTTTGCCCGCATGTTGTGGGAGCAGGGCGTCGGCGCGCGGTTTCTGGAGCCGCTCGACACCGCGATCGCGCAAGCGCCAGGCGCCGATCTGCT
>JAUIEG010000454.1 GCA_030428745.1 Alphaproteobacteria bacterium | reverse complement strand
CCTCCACACCCATATCGCGCAATCGCGTAATGGCGCCGGCCGCCGAATTTGTGTGCACCGTCGAAAGAACGAGGTGACCCGTGAGCGACGCCTGCACCGCAATCTCCGCCGTTTCAACATCGCGGATTTCACCGACCATAACGATGTCAGGGTCCTGGCGCAGGATGGCGCGCAGCCCCGTGGCGAAGGTCATGCCGACTTTCGGATTGATCTGGGTCTGACCGACCCCTTCAAGGGCGTACTCCACCGGGTCTTCAACCGTGAGAATGTTACGGCTTGGTTCATTCAACAACGTCAGCGCGCCATAGAGCGTGGTTGTTTTGCCGGAGCCTGTCGGGCCGGTGACGAGGACAATCCCGTTCGGACGCGCCAGCACATGTTTAAACCGTGCGAGTATTTCCGCCGGCATGCCGAGACCGTCGAGATCGAGACGGGCTTCGTCCTTGTCGAGGATACGCATCACGACCCGCTCGCCGAACCGCGCCGGCAGGGTCGACACGCGCACATCCACCGTCTTGCCGCCAAGCGCCAGTGAGATGCGGCCGTCCTGCGGCACCCGTCGCTCAGCGATATCAAGGCGAGCCATAACCTTCACGCGCGAGGTCAGGACCGGCGTCATGCGCGATGGCAGGGAAAGAATTTCCCGCAGCACCCCGTCGATGCGCAATCGCACGGATAATGCTTTTTCGTATGGTTCGATGTGAATGTCCGAGGCTTTGACCTTCACCCCTTCGGCGATGAGCGCATTGATAAGCCGGATCACCGGCGCATCATTTTCGCTGTCGAGCAAATCTGCGGTTTTCGGCAATCCTTCGGCGAGTGAGGCGAGATCGGCGTCGTCACCGTCGAGATCAAGGTCAGCGGTGGAAATCCCTTCAACCGAATAAATCTCGGAAAGCCTGCGCTCAAACGCATCCGCGGGCAGAATGTCGATGGTGACAGGCGCCCCAACAGCCCGCCGCGCCTCGATGACCGCCCAGGGGTCGGGTGTTTTGACGCGCGCGCCCAGAACAACCGGCCGCGCTTCGCCGTCAAGCACGATGAGACCGCGCTCTTTGGCAAAGGCGTAGGCGAGCCTGCTCGCCGCTCTTGAGGTTGTTTCGCTCATAAGGTCTGTTGCGCGCTATTCCGGTTGCGCGGCGGGCGTATCGGCGCCCGTCACTTCATTAATCAGGCGCTCCATCTCTGAGGTCGGCTCGCCGCTGCGCAGGAGTTCGCGCGCCCGCATATAATCGAATTTCCGCCTTGTCGTCGCCGTTGCAGTTTCACGGTCGCGAATAATCGTTGGCCGGATAAACACCATCAAATTCTGACGGCGGCGTTCTTTCGAACTCGACTTGAAAAGATTGCCGACGCCCGGGAGATCGCCGAGCAGCGGCACCTTGTCTTCTGTATCTTCGCGCTGGTCATCGATCAGCCCGCCAATGACGAGGATGTCGCCATCGTCAACCAGCGCCGTCGTCGTGATCTCACGCTTATTCGTGATGAGATCGGTGGAGTTTGCGATGATCGGTCCGGCGATAGACGAAATCTCTTGAATGATCTCAAGCGTGACCGTGTCGCCATCATTGATCTGAGGCGTGACTTCCAGAATGACGCCGACCTGCTCCCGGCTAACGGTGCGGAAAGCGTTGGAGAAGTTATCGCCGACGGCTTCGCCGGTCGTGATCGGAATTTCCTGGCCGACCTGAAGCCGCGCCGTCTCATTATCAAGAGTGACGACCGACGGGGTTGAAAGAACGTTGGAGTTTGTGTCGGACTTAATCGCCGTCAGAATGCCGCCGAAAATATTGCCGCCGCCAAGATCCACGCCGCCGCCGAGGGAAAACCCGTTGACGCCCAGAAGCGACGTCAGCGCCGCTTCGGCGAGATCGTCAGCGACGTCATCGGCTGCACCGTCAGAAAGCCCGGTCGGGTATCCGCCGCCCCGGAGCAAAGCCGCGCCGGCAGCGCCCAGAATATTGGGCTGCGCCGACGAGAAATTGGTCGCTGTAAACGGAACACCATTGTCCTCGCTGCCGGTGAGGAAATACTGCACGCCAAGACTGCGCGCCGTCGTGTCCGAGACCTCGACGATAATCGCTTCGACCAGCACTTGCGCGCGGCGTACATCGAGCTGGCTGATGACGTTCTGAAGCGTGCGCTGCAAGTTCGCATCGCCATTGATGATGATGGAATTTGTCGGCTTGTGAAACGAGATCGTGGCGCGATTGGGCGTCGAGGCCCCTTCAGTCGATGCGCCGCTCCGCGTATTGTTGGCGACATCCTCCAGCAGCGGCGCCAGTTCTTCGGCGTCAGTGTGTTTCAGATAAACAACCGCAAGTTCCGACGTCGCCTCGCCATATTGATCGAGTTCGCCGATCACAAGCTCAAGCCTGCGCATCAGCGCCGGCTCGGCGCGCAGCAAAAGCGAGTTGCTCGCCTCGACGGCGACCACGCTATAGGTGGAGCGGCCGCCATTTTCTTCAGATAATTCCTGCGCCAGCTCACGCACCAGCCGCGCGATTTCCGTCGCCGAAGCATGCTGTAGCGCGATGGTGCGGTAAATAGTGGCGTCGCGATCGAGCTGTCTCAGCACTTCGCGTATGCGCGCAACGTTGTCCGCAGTGTCGACGATGATCACAGCATTGCCCGAACGCACCGGGCTGACGACGCCGTTATTGCCGATAATCTGTGCAAGGTTCGCCGCCGCCTCGCGCGCATCCACATAATTGAGCCGCACGATCTGGGTTGTAAGATCGGAACCGACGCCCTCGCCGACCGGTCCGGCCGTGCGCGCGCCTTCCTGCAACGGCACGATGCGGTATTTGCCGTCGCCCACCGGCGCCGCCACGAAATCATTGACGCGCAACATCGCCTGAAACAACTCCCAGGCTTCATCGGCGCAAAGCCCGCCATTAGGCGGCGATTTCACCGTCACGCGCCCCTGCACCTGCGGGTCGAGCAGAAAAGTACGGCCCGTGCGGATTGCGATTTCATCGATGACGGCGCGGATGTCCGCATCCTCATAATTCAGGGCGTCACCGCAATTTTCCTGAGCGTGAGCAGCGGAAGACACAAACGCGCCGAACAATACGCAGCAACAGGCGGCAAAACTTTTACGATACGACGGCATTACTGGTCCCCTACCCGTCTTTCGACAGTTCGATTGTTTTGAGGGCGCCGTTGCGCTCCACGACAAGCGTCGCGGCGCCCGATTTCATGAATTGGCTCATCATCAC
>JAUIEG010000453.1 GCA_030428745.1 Alphaproteobacteria bacterium | reverse complement strand
CTTGCCGATGGGCCTGACCCAGCTCGTCCAGTTTTCCATCAACACCGTCGACATTTTGATGATCGGCCGGTTGGGGCCGGAACCGCTGGCGGCCGCGGCGCTGGGCATCGTCATGTTTTACGTGCTCTTCGTCGCCGGCATGGGTCCGGCCATGGCGGTTTCGCCCATGGTGTCACAGGCGCTGGGCGCGGACGGAAACGACACGCGCGATGTGCGCCGGTCGGTGCGCATGGGGCTCTGGCTTGTCGGCATCGGCGCCCCGATCCTGTCGCTTGTTTATTTTTTCGCTGAAGAGTTTGCGTTGATGACGGGCCTTCATCAACGCGTTTCTCAACTATCTCCTGATCTACGGCAATTGGGGATTTCCAAGGCTGGAGCTTGTGGGCGCCGGGATTGCGTCGTCGCTGTCCCACGCTATCGGGTTTTTCATGCTCGTCGCTTATATCGGCTGGGAAAAGCGCGCGAAGACGTTCGAGCTCTTCCATAATTTTTTCAACTCCGACTGGCCGCGCTTTGCCGAAGTGGCGCGGCTTGGCTGGCCGATCTCCATCACCATCGGCTTTGAAGCGATGCTGTTTAACGCGGCGGTGTTCCTGATGGGGCGCATCGGCGTCAATGAAATGGCCGCCTATCAGGTGGCGCTCAATGTCGCCGCCATGGCTTTCATGATGCCCTTGGGGCTTTCCATGGCCGGCTGCGTGCGCGTCGGCCTGATGGAGGGCGCCAAAGACCGGACGGGCGTGCGCCGCGCTGCGGCGATGGCGGTTTTGTGCAGCATCGGCGCGATCATGGTCGTCGCCATCCCGGTGATGATCTGGCCGCTCAGCATCGCCGGATTCTATCTCGAACCCGGCGATCCCAAGAACGCCGCCGTGCTGGCGCTGGTGGCGTCGTTCCTGCCGATCGCGGCGGCGTTCGCCTTGTTCGACGCGATTCAAGTTGCCTCAGGTCAGGCGCTGCGCGGCCTCAAGGATGTCCGCATACCGATGATCCTGACGGGGATCAGCTATTGGGTGATCGGCTTTCCCGTCGCCGCCTGGCTCGGTCTTTCTACGCCGCTCGCCGCCGTGGGCGTTTGGTGGGGACTGCTGGCGAGCCTCGCCGCCGCCGCAACTTTACTCGGCGGACGGTTGTGGCTGATCACGCGCGACTAAAGCCGGACCACATATTCCTTTCGCGTGGTCTCGATCACTTCCCATGCGCCTTTAAAGCCGGGGCGGAGGATGAAACTGTCGCCGGGCCCGACACGCCGTTCTTCGCCGCCTTCCCCGGTGATCACTGAAACGCCGGAGAGAATGCGGCAATATTCCCATTCATCATATTCGATGCGCCATTTGCCCGGCGTTGATTCCCAAACGCCGGCGTAAAGTCCGCCGGGCTGTTCTTCCACATTCCAGGTTTTGAATTTCGGGTTGCCGGAGATGACGCGCTCCGGGGGCGGGGCGCCTTCTTCGATGTTGGCGCCAGAAAGATCGAGGGGGAGAAAAAGGTCTGTCATGATCAAAATGGCGCTCCCGTCGCGTCGCAGAGAAATTTCATCATTGGTTTGGCGTCGGCGAACGCGGCGGCGACGTCGTCGACGAAACCCGGTTTCTTCGCCGCGGTGATCTTGCCCGGCGCCATGGCGAAAAAGCTTTTGCGCTTCAAGTCTTCAATCATCGGGTGATCGCCGTCAAAGCCACGCGGCGGCCGCGTCAGCGAGGCGCCGCCGACGCCGCCGAAACGTTTGATAAAGGCTGCGCCGGTCGTTGCTTTCTTCCAGGCTGTGGATTTGTCACGGATCGCTTCGCGCACGGCGAGGAGGGCCGGCGAAGGCGGAAGCCACATGCCGCCGCCATAGAAAATCTCCTCCGGGTCGAGATGCACATAAAAGCCCGGCGCATGGGCGTCCTTGCCTAAGGCATGCCGGAACTGCACGCCGCCGTGGGTTTTGTAGGGCGTCTTGTCCTTAGAGAACCGCGTGTCTTTGTAGATGCGAAACACCGAGCCGCCATTGAGCCGCGGATCGGCGACGATGTGTTTGGAAATCTTTTTCAGCTTCGGCGCCATCGCCTCGACAAAGGCGGCCAGCGGTTCCTGAACGCTTTCCCGGAAACGCGGCTTGTTGTCATTGAACCATTCGCGATTGTTGTTGTCGCGCAGTTCGCGAAAGAATTTGAAATAGTCGTTCGGCAGGCCCGGAAATTCGCTCATCTTTTTCTCCAGAGGCGGGTCAGGCGGCGATCTGCGCGCGCCGTTGTTCGGCGGCGATTTTCGATTCTTTAAGCCCCAGCCCGGTGTGTTCACGGATGACCTTGATCGCTTCGATCAGTTTCTTGTCCATCAACAGACGATCCACATCGGACTGAATCGACGGAGAGAGTGAAGAAAAGGCGTCTGCGGCCCTTGTTTCTTCCTCCATGCGCCGCGTGGCGCGCGCCTCCGGCGTCTCGGCGCTCTTGGACATGCGGCCAATGGTGAAGGCGACATAGGCGATGAAGGCGATGAGGAGCCATTGCTCCATCGAAAAGTCGAACATGGCGGACAAGCTCCGGTTGCGTCATGCCGAAGCTAGCCTGCTTTCGCCGGTCTGAAAACGCATGGCGGCGTCAGGCGCCGGCTCTGCGTCTTTCAATTTTTGAGTAGTGCTCTTTCAACAGCTCCGCATTGCGGAGATTGGCCTTGAAGGCGAAGTCAAAGAGATCGCCGAAGATCGGCACAATGCCGAGAATTGTATCGGCGAGCATATTATAGATCATGCGCAGGATAAGGCCGGGCCCCGCGCCCGCGCGCCGCGCCTCCCAGATCAGATAGATCGACATCAATCCCGCGACGGCGTCGCCAATGCCGGGGATCAGACCGAGAATGCTGTCCCAGCCGAAGCGATAGCCGAGGCCGGGAATGCGGTATTTGGTGTCGAGGAAATCCGCCAGCCATTCGACGCGCGCTTTCGCCGCCTCATGGGGCGGAACGACGCGCTCCAGCTCCGCCGCCCGAACGGCGGCTGTGTCGATAGTGCGTTGATGGCTCATGACATCCCAACACCGGATGCGCGCGAGCGTTCCCGCAACGCGTGTCAGGTGAGTAAAAGCGCCAGAACATTGCGCGCCGCGATGATCATCAAAATCACGCTGCCTGCCGCGAAAACCATGAAACGGGGCATGACTTTCCTCAAGACAATCTGGATCAGCGAGTGGACGATGCGCAGCGCCACATAAATCCACGCCAGCATGATGTTGAGGCCGTCCC
>JAUIEG010000452.1 GCA_030428745.1 Alphaproteobacteria bacterium | reverse complement strand
CAGGCGAATGAGCGCGAGGTTCGCTCGCTTTTCAACGATGCCCGCCGGGCGCTCGACTCCGCGCGCACCAAACTCAATGAGCTTGAGCGGAACCATGAACGCGCCGCCGCCCGCCTCGCGTCGATTGACGAAAACCTTGCGCGTCTCGGCGAAGAAAAAACCGAAGGTGAACGCACCCAGGAAAGCCTGTCGGCGGAGCACGCGTCGTTCCCTGATGCGGTGTTGATCGGCGAAGGCGTTGAAACCGCCCGCAATGAAGTTGCGTCGGCGCGCGCCCGCGCTGCGGAAACGCGGACCGCCCATAACGACCTCGCCAATGAAGCGCGTCGCCGTTCGGAGCGCCTCAGCGAGATCGCTCGCGATAAAAATTCATGGAGCCAGCGCGGCGACGCGGCGCGTGGACGCCTTGGCGAGATCGAAAAGCATCTCGGCGATGTGATCGCCGCCCATGAGGCCGCCGCCGGCGCGCCAGCCGTGATTGAAGACAAGCGTAAAGCGCTCCTCGACCAGCTTTCCGGCGCAGAGGCCCGCCGCAACGAGGCCGCTGACGCGCTCGCCGAAGGCCAGCATGTCGCTATGGAGGCGGCGAAGGCAGCCAAAGCAGCGGACACGGAGGCCGCAGAAGCGCGCGAAGCGCGTGCGCGCCTGCAGGCGCAGGCGGAAGCCGCCTCTGAGCGCGTCGCGGAAGCGACGCGGCTTTCGCACGAAACCTGTGAAGCCGAGCCCAATGAGTTGCTGGCGATCGCCGAGCACAAAGAGGGCGCCGATCTTCCGGGCCGCGATGATGTGGAGCGCAAACTTGAGCGCTATAAGCGTGAGCGCGAAAATCTCGGTGGCGTCAATCTGCGCGCCGAAGAGGAAATGCAGGAAGTCTCAACGCGCCTTGAAGAGCTTGCCGTTGAACGCGAAGATTGCGATGGCGCGATCCGCAAGCTCAGGACCGCCATTGGCAATTTGAATCGCGAGGCGCGCCAGCGCCTGCTCGACGCCTTCGAGACGGTGAGCACCAACTTCACCGAACTCTTCAAGCGTCTCTTCAATGGCGGCCAGGCGGAGCTGCGCCTTGTGGATGCAGAGGACCCGCTCGAAGCCGGTCTAGAAATCTTCGCCTCGCCTCCGGGCAAGAAGCTCACCTCCATGTCGCTCATGTCCGGCGGCGAGCAGGCGCTTACGGCGACGGCGCTCATCTTCGCCGTCTTCATGGCGAATCCGGCGCCGGTCTGTGTGCTGGACGAGGTCGATGCGCCGCTTGACGACGCCAATGTCGACCGTTTCTGCGCCATGTTGCATGAAATGGCGGGCGAAACCGAAACCCGCTTCATCGTCATCACCCACCACGCGCTCACCATGTCGCGCATGAGCCGCCTGTTTGGCGTCACGATGATCGAGCGCGGCGTGTCACAGCTCGTATCTGTGGACCTCACCAAGGCGGAGGAACTCGTCGCGGCGGAGTAGACGTCCTGCCTACATAGTTTGAAAGCCGCTTCCGGTCTGAGGAGGCGGCTTTTTTTTACGAACAGAAACTTAGGTAATTGCCTAATTGTTCTTGACCCCTGTGTTGCGGTCATATAACTTAGCAATATGCCTAACCATCAAACCCCACCCATTCAAAAAGACCTCGACAACGTCTTTCAGGCCCTTGCGGACCCCACCCGCCGGGCGGTGCTCGCCCGGCTTACCGAAGGCCCCGCCACGGTGAGCGATCTCGCCAAACCCTTCGAGATGGCGCTGCCCTCCTTCCTTCAGCATCTGAAAGTGCTGGAGGAAAGCGGGCTCGTGACTTCGAAAAAAGAGGGACGGGTCAGAACCTGCGAAGCGCAGCTGAAGACGCTCACCGAAGCAGAGGAATGGATCGCCCATCAGCGCGCCGTCTGGGAAGGCCGTCTCGACCGTCTCGATGCTTACCTTCAATCTCTTCAGTCTACGGAGAAAGAGTAATGTCGTCAGAAAAATACGACTTGACGATCAGCCGAACGATGAGGGCGACGCGTAATCAGCTTTGGCAAGCCTGGAGCGATCCGAATATTCTCAGCCAATGGTGGTGCCCGAAACCGTGGAGCGTGAAAGACGTATTGATAGAGCTGAAACCGGGCGGCGCTTTTAATACAACGATGTGCGGCCCTGATGGCGAAGAAATCCCTGGCGAGGGCTGCATCGTTTACGCCAAGGAAAAAGAATGCATCGTTTTCACCGACTGCATGACCGCCGGTTGGCGCCCTTCGGGCGAAAGTTTTATGACGGCGGTGATCACCATGGAAGACTGCGATGGGGGCGTGCGTTATTCCGCAACGGTCCGCCACAAAAATTCGGAGGACACCAAGAAGCACAATGACATGGGCTTCCAGGAGGGGTGGGGCAAAACGCTTGAGCAACTCGAAGACATTGCGAGAGATTTGTGATGAGTGCGCCCGATATTGTCCATGCAAGCCTTACAGTGACGCGCGATTACGACTTTCCACCCGAGCGCGTTTTCGCCGCCTGGTCGAGGGCTGAGGCGAAACGTCAATGGTTCGGCGCCGAGAGCGATGGTTTTGAAATCGATAACTATAAACTCGATTTCCGGCCCGGCGGTTCCGAGCGTTGCCATGGCCGCAAGCCCGGCGGCGGAACCTTCACCAATGACGGCGTCTATCACTACATCGTCGAGAATGAGAAGATCGTACTCACTTATTACATGACGATCGATGGCGCGCCTTACTCGGTTTCAATGACAATCATCGAGCTGAAGCCTTACGGAAAAGGAACGCGCCTGACCCTGACCGAAGACAATGCGTTTTTGCACGGCAAGGATGAAAATGCGGGCCGCACCGAAGGGTGGGGATGGGGGCTTGGCCGCTTGGACGACGCTCTGAAACAGGAAAGGCTTTCCTGATGCCTGTCATCACCAATGAATTGAGAATGTCGCGCATCTATAACGCGCCGCGTCCGCTGGTCTGGAAAGTCTGGACCGATCCGAAGCATCTTCGCGAATGGTGGGGCCCGTTCGGGCCGGAACACACCACATGCGACATGGATTTTCGCGTCGGCGGTGAATTTAGCGTCATGATGAGAGCGACTAACGGTAAAACCGTGCCTGCGCGGGCGGAGATCCTCAAAATCATTGAACCGGAGCGCATCGTTTATGAAGGCGCCGCCGACGCGCCGACGGCTTGCGGGGCCGGCCTTCCTCCCCGGGCGCGTGTCACCGTGCTGTTCGAAGCGCTGCAACAAAAAACGCGGCTGACGGTAG
>JAUIEG010000451.1 GCA_030428745.1 Alphaproteobacteria bacterium | reverse complement strand
ATCAACGCGCTTGGCGACCGCATTCAGTCGCTCGATTTCGAAAGCTTCGATCTTGAAGTGGATTTGCCCGCGATCGGCGTTTTCCGGGACCGCGGCGGCGACGAGCGTGAGGCGACGATCAATGAGGTTCTTCGCTATCTGCGCACCCAGCCGCAAAGCGCCGAGCTTTACGGGGAATACAAAGCGGGACTGCATTGGCGCATCCTGCACCCGCTGACATTTCTGGTGTTGCCAATCCTCGCCGTCGCCATGGGCGTGACGGGGCGCCGGCGCGCTTCCAACCTGAAACCCGTGCTCGGCGTCGCCATCCTGATTGTCTATCACGAGGTGGTGGAGGAGTGGGGCAAGGTCGTCGCGGCCAATGGCGTATTGTCGCCGCTCATCAGCATGTGGGGGATCTTCCTCATTTTCGCGCTTTTATCGGCGTTTCTCTATAGCGGCTCCATCGATCAGGCGCGCAAGACAAAGGTCATGTCGCGGCGAACGAGCGACACCGTGCGGATCGCCGCGCCGGCGGCGGATGCGGCTGAATGAAATACGCGCGCAATATTCTCACCAACTATGTGGGGCGGATGTTCTTCGTCCGCTTCATCGGGCTCTTGATCTTTTTCGTGATCATTTTGCAGATGCTCGATCTTTTAAACCGGTCTGCCGACATTCTCGCGCCCGAAGGCGCCGGCATGCCGTCGGTGCTGCGGTATATTTCCTATCGCACGCCCCAGATCATCAGTCAGTTCATTCCGTTCGCCGCGCTTCTCGGCGTCGTCCTGACGCTCGCCGGACTGTCGCACACCAGCGAAATCACCGTGATGCGCGCGGCCGGCATGTCGGTTAATCGCGTGCTCTTTCCTCTGGGGTTCGTTTGTGGACTGATCACCCTTACCCATTTCATCTTTCATGAAACCGTGACGGTGCGGACGTCGGAGCTTCTCGATTACTGGGAGGTGAACGACTACGCCGTCGACCTGCCGCCTGAAAGCGACACGCGCACCGACATCCGCATCAATTACGACGGCGAGTTTATCGCGGCGGAAAGCGCGGCGCGATATGGCGACGCTGTGGTGCTGACGGGCGTTACGATTGATGAAGTCAGCGACGGGCTTCTCAATGGCTCCATCGAAGCGCGCTCGGCGCGATTTGAAGACGGCGCATGGCGGCTCTATGGAGTGCGCAATCTCAGCGCCGTCGACCAGACGGTTTTCCAGGCGGATGAGGTCATCTGGACCAACAGCCTCAATCCGGAGCTGTTGTTCGCGATGACGCTCGAGCCGGAGCAGACAAGCCTTGTAGAGCTCTCCGCCAAAATCGATCAGCTCAATAATGATCGCGCCGACACCCGCGCGCCCATGACAGCGCTGTTGTCGCGTTTTTCCAAACCCATGGCGACCCTGGTGATGCCGCTGTTGGGCGCCATCGCCGGTTTCGGTGTGCATCGTCAGGGGGTTCTGCTCGCCCGGGCGGTGACCGGCGCCGCCCTCGGCTTTGCTTATTTCGTCGCTGAAAATCTTGCGCTCGCTTTCGGATCGCTCGGCGTGGTGCCGGCGATCATCGGCGCCTTTTTCCCCCTCGCTATTTTCATGGTGGTCGGGTTTTCGATCATTCTCGCTATGGAGAATTGACCGGCGCTTGTTTAACAGCTTGTCAATCTTCTAGTTATAGTTGTATATACTGCAATCATGGGTTGCGGTAATCGCAACGGCCGGGTGCCGGCGGAGCTAGAACAGGCGAGAGGCATATGAGCGGGCTGATCCTGAAACTGCGTCCTCACGAAGAGCTTATGATCAATGGCGTTGTCGTTGAAAATGGCGAGCGCAACGCGCGGCTCAGGGTCAAGACCGAGGGGGCCCATATCCTGCGCCTCAAAGACGCCATCACGCCCGAAGAGGCGACGACGCCGTTGAAGCGGGCCTATTATATCGCGCAGCTCGCTGTCGCCGGACAGTTGTCCAACGCAGAGGCCGCTGCGATCCTCACCGAAGCGCTGGAAAACGCGCCTGAGCTCGATAGCGGAATGGATCTTGGCGCCTGCGTCGCCCGTCACGATTTCTATCAGGTGATGCGGTCGCTCCGCGATATCGCTTTCCCAGACCAAGAAGCGGGCGGGGACGTTGACACGATCGCGGCGGACACAACCGCCGTCGCCAGCTAACACCGCAAAGACTGTTGCACTGTCTGGCGCCTTGTGCGGGCGGGCCTAATGGCCCAAATAGCCCGCCATGGCGGAAACCACCGACATCATCACTTTTGGCTGCCGGCTCAACGCGGCGGAAAGCGAAACCATGCGCGGGCTCGCCGCCGGCGCGGGGATCGCTGACGCGGTGGTGATCAACACCTGCGCTGTCACCAACGAAGCCGTGCGTTCAGCGCGCCAGAGAATTCGCCGCACCAAGCGTGAGCGGCCGGACGCGCGCATTATCGTGACGGGCTGCGCGGCGCAAACGGAGCCGGACGCGTTCGCCTCCATGCCGGAAGTCGCCGCCGTTCTCGGCAATCAGGAAAAGCTCGACGCGGCGCATTGGACTGAACTGGCGCGTGAGGCCGCGGTCTTCGACGATGGCGACATCATCCGGGTCAATGACATCATGTCGGCGCGCGACACTGCCGGCCATATGATCGACGGCTATGGCGACCGCGCCCGCGCGTTCCTGCAAATTCAGAATGGCTGCGATCACCGCTGCACCTTTTGCATCATTCCTTACGGCCGCGGCAATTCGCGATCGGCGCCAGTCGCCCAGGTGGTCGAGCAGGCGAAGAAACTGGTGCAGGCGGGCCATCGCGAACTTGTTCTTACGGGCGTCGACATCACCTCCTGGGGCGCCGATCTTGAGGGAAGTCCGCGCCTTGGCGCCCTGGTGGCGGCGATCCTTGACCAGGTCCCGGACCTTTACCGCCTGCGGCTTTCCTCCATTGACGGCGCGGAAATCGATGACGAACTCTTCGAGCGCATGGCGGGCGATGAGCGGGTTGCGCCGCATCTCCATCTGTCGCTCCAGTCAGGCGACAATATGATCCTCAAACGCATGAAACGCCGTCACAGCCGCGAAGACGCGATCTCCCTTTGCGACCGCATACGCGCGCGCCGCCCGACGGTGGCTTTCGGCGCCGACATCATCGCGGGGTTTCCGACGGAAACCGAAGAGATGTTTCAAAACAGCCTCGATATTGTCGATGAGGCGGGTCTCGCCTGGCTCCATGTCTTTCCGTTTTCGCCGCGTCAGGGAACGCCGGCG
>JAUIEG010000450.1 GCA_030428745.1 Alphaproteobacteria bacterium | reverse complement strand
GATGTCGTTCTGTTTTCGGGGGGCGGTTGCGCCTCCGCCCAGGCAGCCGACGATCACATTAACCGATCGGTACATGTTAGATATGAGACAGTAACCGATCTGTCAATGTAAGGGCGTAAAAATTCCTGATTCAGAGCCGGGCGGTATCTCCTCTGGTGTAATGCACTGTAATTTATAGGAAATATCCAGATCTGCTGTGGGGGCTTACGGAAACAGATGATCACAGATCGGTTACTGTGATGGCGCTTTGTTCAAATGATCGCTTCACCACGAAATGCAAAGGCGACAATATGACGGCTGCGAGATGTGCGCAGCTTCGGGGGGATGGAATGACAAGAGCGGGTTTATTGTCTGCGCTGGCGGCAACAGTAATTTTCCTTTGCGGGGCCTTCGCAGGGACGCCAGCCCGCGCGCAAATGGATTGTGGCGACTTCTGGGAGCGCGGGGCGCCTGTCGAGGCAACAGGCGGGGCGTTCGCCTGCAGGGAATTCACGCCGTCAGATCCAAGCCTGATTGTTGGTCCGGGTACGGATTACAGGATTTTTTATTCTGAGGCTTGGCATACCGCTGGCCGGTCCCGGCCAGGTACGCTTGCTCTGTTGGATACGCTCGCTGAAGGTTTCGACCGGTCAGTTCGCCATTATGATGATCTGGGGTTGGCGCTGTTTCCCATCTATTTTATGGTCGGCGATGGGCTGGCGGAAAATCTCGACGATTGGCCTTTCGTAGGGTCCGACTGGGATACGTCGGCCGAAGTGCCATTGCTGGACGAATGGGCTGGAGGCCCGTGTCCGGTGACGACATTCGTCATTGCTTTTGCTGATATGCGTGAAGCCGGACCGGATGTGGTAAAACAACTGGCGGCCCACGAAGTCTTTCACTGCGTTCAATGGTTCAATTTTGCGACGCAAATTCCAGGGCGCGACGACAATGATTGGATTGGGGAAGGCACCGCTGAATATTTTTCAAGCGAAGTTTATCCATGCGCCAATAATGAACATGGCTTTTCCTCTGGTTATGCCGCTGACACGGATATTGTAGAGCAGTCATATGAAACGGCTGTGTTTTTTCATCACCTCGCCAATGTCAGCGGCATTGGCGAGGCTGGCGTCCTTGACTTGATGCGACAACAGAGCGGCGGCTCGCGATCGGCGCAGCGGCGTGAGCTTGCAGGCTTCGCAGGCATGGACGGCATGTTCCATGAATTCGGCAAGGATTATGTTGATAACGACATACCCGATTGTGGCGGTCTCATGCCCGTTCAGGCGCGCAAGGGCGAACTGCAGGTCATCGAAGATGAAGGTGAAGTTGAGATTTCCGCTGAAACACTCATGCTTGCGCGCTATCAGGTGAAGCTGAAAAAAGGGAAGAAATACCAGATTTCACGGCTGAACGAACAAGGAAGCGGCCGGCTTTCCTGGCGCCGTGATGACAACCCTTCCAGCTGGGCGGAAGTGCCGGAGGAAATTGAAATTCCCTGTGATGAATCCGAAACCCATTATATCGTGGCCACGACAACAGCCGAAGATGGTGAGCCCTATGAGATGACTTTGCGGTTCAAGGCTGAAGAAGGCGAGGGGAAAAGATGTTGTGTGGATACTGGCGAGCAGGATCGTTGCGTTGTGGGAACGTGGCGGGCGGATGACCAAGCTATGGCGCAATGGCTCTCCAGCGTTTTCGCGCAGATGAGCTCCGGACCGAGTTCCATAAGACTAAACAATTTTGAAGCTGACGCCCGCTTTACCGCGGACAGGATGGGCGCGGTTCGCGGTATCATAAACGATGCTCGTGGGGCAGGTGAAATGCGCCAGCCGAAACCGGGCGGGGGAACGACGGTGACGCAATTTACTATTGAAGGCGGCGGCGCCAGCCTTTCGCGCTGGTCCACAGAGGGGAATAGGACCCTGCATCTTTGTCCGCGCGAAAGTGATGTCGGGTTTCTCATGACCATGACGGGCGAGTTTGGAACATTTTCAATGCCCGTCGGTCCGCCTCCCGGCGGGGAAGGCGAGGATGGCGGCGGAGTTGAGTTCGCCTATCAGTGCAGCGCCAACCAGATAACCATTACCCATGAGGTTGTAGGTTTGCCGCCACAGAATTACCGCGCCACCAAGATATCAGAGTGAAGGCGGCGGCCCTCTCGGCTGAGGCTTGCCTCGGCGCGCCGCGCCGATATTTCAAGGCTCCCCTTGCCTAATTGCTGCATTGCGGTAAGAGCCTGCAATGTTGACGATTTCGAACCTCGATTACCGCGTTGAGGCGCGCGCCCTGTTTGAGGGCGCGAGCGCCCAGATTTCCGATGGCTGGAAAGTCGGCCTCGTCGGCCGCAACGGCACGGGCAAGTCGACCCTGTTGCGCCTCATCCGCGAGGAAATCGCCAATCCCGCCGCTGACAGCGCTATCCGCATGTCGTCCAGGGCCTCGCTCGGCTGGGTCGCGCAGGAGGTTGCGCCCACGGACGAGACCATTCTCGACGTTGTGCTCGCCGCCGATCATGAGCGCCACGCCCTGTTGGCGGAAGCCGAGACGGCTGAAGACCCCATGCGCATCGCCGACATTCACACGCGCCTCATCGACATCGACGCGTGGTCGGCTGAGGCCCGCGCCGCGGAAGTCCTGAAAGGGCTCGGCTTTTCCGACGCGGATTTGTCGCGCGCGACGCGCGAATTTTCCGGCGGCTGGCGCATGCGCGCCGCGCTTGCGGGCGTGTTGTTCGCAGAGCCCGATTTGCTGCTGCTTGATGAGCCGACCAACTATCTCGATCTTGAGGGCGCGGCCTGGCTTGAGGGCTATATCAAGAAATATCCGCATACGGTGCTCATCGTTTCGCACGACCGCGAACTGCTCAATCGCTGCGTCACGCACACCATGGCGCTGGAGCACAAACAGCTGACCGTCTGCCCCGGCGGCTATGACGCCTGGCTGCAACTGCGCGCCGCGAAAGTCGCTCAGCTGGAAAGCCAGCGCTCGAAACAGGAAGCGGAAAAAGCGCACTTGCAGGCTTTTGTGGACCGCTTCCGCGCCAAGGCGTCGAAAGCGCGTCAGGCGCAGTCTCGCGTCAAAAAGCTGGAAAAGATGCAGGATGTGTCGATCCCGCTGGCCGAGCGCACGACGCCGTTTCACTTTCCGGCGCCGAAAGATCCGCTGTCGCCGCCCATGCTGCATATCGCCGGCGCTGATCTCGGCTATGGCGACGATGCGCTGATCCTCGCCGATGTGGATTTGCGCGTCG
>JAUIEG010000449.1 GCA_030428745.1 Alphaproteobacteria bacterium | reverse complement strand
CGCCCGGGCGAGGCCCGCCCGCAGGAACTGTCGCCGTCAGAGCGCGCACAACAGGTGTTGCTTGGCGACGCCTCTGCGGCCCCGCCATCGGCTGGCGAACAGATGTTGCTCAGAAAAGCGAACGCTTTCGGCGCCGACGCGTCGATCCGTCAGTTGCTCGACGCTGAAAATGGCGGCCGCGGCGAAAAGGATCGCTCGCTCGCCAATCAGATCATGTTCTGGAAGTTCAATGACGGCAAAGTCGATGACTCGGCCGCGCCCCTTCGCGTCGATAATCCGGAAGAATGGATGGCCGCGCGCGACGAAGCGATCAAGCAGGTGATCGGCGAAGAAGGTCAGGTCGAAATCAAGGATTCGAAGTCGCTGGGTCTGCCTGGCGTTTTCTAATTCCGTTTAAATGGTCATGAAAAACGCGGCTTGCAGAAGCCGCGTTTTTTTCGTCCCAAAACAGAAAACGCGGCCTCCGAAGAGGCCGCGCTCCCTCGCAAGACTGAACAATTACGCTTCCCGGGACGGGGGAGAAAGAAAATTTCCCGAATAGCGTCAGTTCGTCTTGTCGAAGTCTTTCAAAACATCGCGCTCGCCCAGCATTTTGACGACATCCAAAAACGCTGAATAAGCGATAGCGTCGGCGCGGTTCATGTCTTCCATGGGCTGGTCGAGACCGGCGTCCCAGCGCCACATGGCCAGCTTATAGAGAAGGTCGCGCGGGCAACGGGCCGGCAGCGACGCCGCTGTGCGCAGGACAACCGTTTGCGCCTCGATCAGGCTGGCGATCCGTTCGTCGGCAGCGCCCTTCTCCAGATTGCAATCGGCGAGTTCGGCGTCGATCTGGCGAAAGACGTCAAACAGCTTCTCATGATGGTCCTCGCGCATATCGCCATGCGGCAGGGCCGTTTCCTGAATCTCAAAAATCTCTTTGCGAAGACTGGTAATGTCCAACGCGGTTTCTCCCGCCGCTATTCAAAGTCTGGACGGCGGGTCATACGCCAGGCCTACAGGGGTGTCTGTCACGTGAATAACCGACATTCCTAGGACAGTTGACCTATATAGGTATTGGGAATGGTATCGCGTGGCGGCATAATATTAACAAATGTTAATCGCCGTCCGGTAGGCGCGGCCCCAAAGGCGGGCTCAAAAACGAAAGAAGGCTGGTCAGGCGACCAGCGACAGGCCCGATCGGCAAGCGGCGATCGCCGCTTCGGTGCGGTTATTGACCCCAAGCTTGCCAAAGCTGCGGTTCACCAGCGTGTTGATCGTGCTTAAGGACAGATCAAGCCGCCGGGCGATCTGCTTGTTGCTCTCACCGCGCGCGAGGCAGGCCATCACCTCGAATTCTTTCGGCGATAATTCGCGTGTGCTTTTAAGCGCAAGAAGGTCGCCGGCATGGCGCATGAACATTTCGACGCAAGCCTGGAGGCGCCGGCGTTCAAACTCTGACATGCCCTCAAGGGAGTAATCGTAAGCCATGCAGCAATAGGTGAGGCGGCCGGGCCTGTCGGAGATGTGCATGGCGAGGCCGTCAACGAGGCCGTTGGCGCGCAAGAGGTCGAGCAAACCTACAATCGTCGCGCAAGGCCGGAATTTCTCCTCTGCCTCCTGAAAACGCACAGGGGTGGTCGAGCTGAGGGCCGCGCGCAGAAATGGGTCTTCGGGCAGGCAGTTTTTTGTCCGGTAATAAGCGGCAATGTCTGCGGGGAATGAGCTGAACATCGGCGTCCAGCGATCGGCGGCGGGCGCCACGCCATAGTTGAAATTATTCAAAACCGCGTATTTTGCGCCGGAATCGGCGATGAAACCGGCGAGCACAGACATGACGGTCTCTTTGTCTTCGCAATCAGCAATCTGTGACGCGAGGGCGGACGTGGACAGGGAACCGGCCATGGGTTCTGTTCCTTTGTGCAAAATGCGATTTTCAGGATCGTGAAGCCTGGTACGCTAAGCGCAGCAGCTTGTCTGTCCCATAACCACGGGACATATAATGTTTTCTTTCACGTTTATGGCAGAATTATGCCCATGGCGACGCCGGCCAGGGCCGCCTCAACGCGGGACGTGACTCCCAGCTTGTCGAAGCAGCGGCGGACCAGCGTGTCGACCGTATTCGGAGAGACCCCTAACATAGAGCCGATGACGTTATTGCTCTTGCCTTGAGCGATCAGCTCCAAAACTTCAGTCTCGCGCTTGGACAATTTGCGCCCGCCGCTATCGACGCGGGTCAGCTCGCTAAAGCGTAAATGCATTTGCTGACAGATCGCCTGCAGCTCCAAAAGCTGCGCCCTGGAAAACTCAACCGGCTGCTGGGTTGAACATACGCAGAAATAGCTGATCTCTCCGGGGCGTCCGTAAATGGAAAAAGCGGCGCCTGTCGCGACATTATTTTCGCGCGCTTTTACAAATAGTGCTTTTTGCTCATCCGTGAGGTCAGGCTTGTTGGCGACATCGCTTAACAGAATGGGGCCGCCATATTTGCGGGCCTCTTCCATGATTGGATCGTATTCAAAGCATTTATGGTCGATGTAGTAGCGGATATAGTCTTCCGGGAAGGTCGATAGCCGGAAGCCTTTGCTCAAGGGGACGCTCTTAAAGCCTTCCACGAGAACGTGATAGGCGACCACGTCGAAATCGAGCTCACCTAAAAACTTTTCAAAGTAACGTTTCAGCTCAATGGCGTCATTGATGCGAAGCGTTGTCTCTATAAAGGCGTCGATATTGCTGCGCACGACTCTCCCTCGAACATCGTTCAGCCTGTTGCGCCTAGCCCCTGCTTACATTACATGGCCTTTATTCAACCGGATTTAGGACAGCGCGGCAATTTTACCGTCTGAAGCGGGGCATGCGCAACGATATTCGGGTCCCGCGGTCTGGGTAAAACCTCTTTTTCCCGCCTATTTGCGAGGCGTTCTCGCCTTGCCATAATCAGATATGACGAATCGCGCAGAATCCGTTTTAAAAGCTTCCTCCCGTATCCGCCGGCTGCCGCCAGGCGCGGTTAATCGGATCGCCGCCGGCGAAGTGATTGAGCGGCCGGCCGCGGTTGCAAAAGAAATAATTGAAAACGCAATCGATGCTGGCGCCACGCGCATCGATATCGAGATCGAGCATGGCGGGAAGTCGCGCATCGCCATTGTCGACGATGGCTGCGGCATGGGACCTGAAGATCTCGTTCTTGCGGTGGAGCGCCATGCAACGTCGAAACTGACGCCCGGCGACGGCGGCGATTATGATCTCATGAATA
>JAUIEG010000003.1 GCA_030428745.1 Alphaproteobacteria bacterium | reverse complement strand
TAAGTCGGCAGCTCCATGATCAACGGCTGTGAGCGGGCTTTGGCGATAGTGCGTTTGAAGATGAAGGCGATCAGAACTGCGCTGATGATGCCGGTGATATAGAGCGCAAAGAGAACGAGGCCCTGCAAATTGAAAAGGCCGACCTTCTCTGCTGGGATGAAAGCGCCGATGATCAGTGCGTAAACCGGCAGGCGCGCCGAGCATGTCATCAGCGGCGCAATGAGGATCGTGGTCAGCCGGTCGCGGTCATTTTCAATGACGCGCGACGCCATGATTCCCGGAATTGCGCAGGCGAAACTCGACAAGAGCGGGATGAAGGCGCGGCCATTGAGCCCGAAGCGGTGCATGATCTCGTCCATCAAAAACGCCGCCCGCGCCATATAGCCTGATGCTTCAAGGAGCAGGATGAAGGTAAAGAGGATCAGTATCTGTGGCAGGAAGACAACGACGCTGCCGACCCCCGCGATGATCCCATCGACAAGGAGATCATGCAGCCATCCCGCCGGCAGATGTGCGCCGACAAAGTCGCCCAGCGCGGCGGCGCCTGCATCGAGCATGTCCACCGGCCCGGCCGACCAGGTGTAAACCATCTGAAACATGAAAAAGAGGATGGCGGCGAGAATGAAAGGCCCTGCTAGCGGGTGCATGACGACGCTGTCGATGGCGCGTGTGGCGCGATTGAAGGGCGGCTCATAGGTGATGGCGGCGCTGGAAATGCGCCGCGCCTCGATCTGATGCGCACGAACATCTTCCGGATCAGGAAATGGTCCGGTCGGCGGCGCGGCGATGTCTTTTTGCGCCAGCGCCGCGTCGAGCCTCGCAAGCAACGCTTCACGGCCGGCCTTGCGCGTGGCGTTGGCGGTGACGACGGGCAGGCCCAGTTCTTTTTCAAGTCGCGCAATATCGATCTCAAGCCCGTCGCGGGTCGCGAGATCGAACATGTTGAGGACGACGATCATCGGCGCGCCAATCGCGCGAAGCTGCAACACCGATTGAAGGTGGGTGCGCAGGGTGGCCGCGTCGACAAGCGCGAGGATCAGTTCGGGCGCCGCGCCGCTTTTGCCGAGCACGGTCTCGAGCGCAACCCGTTCATCGAGAGAGCGCGGCGACATGCCGTAAAAACCCGGCAGGTCGACGAGGTCGACAGTGTGTCCGGCGGGCGTCGTAAACCGGCCATTGCGTGTTTCGACTGTGGCGCCGGGATAGTTGGCGACTTTGGCCCGCCCGCCCGTGAGCCCGTTGAAGAGGGTGGACTTGCCGCAATTGGGCGCGCCTACCAGGGCGACGCGTGTCGGGGCGATATTGGCGGCGGCCGCAGTCACCGGTCGAGTTCCACCTCAATGGCTTTCGCCTCGTCTGTGCGAAGGGCGATCAGGGTCCGGTTCAGGCGCACGCAAATCGGCGTCTTCGCCAGCGGCCCGATATGGGTCAGCTCGACGGCGTCATCTTCGGCGAAGCCGATTTCGCGCAGCTTGGCCTCAATCAGCGGATCGGCGGCGCTGATCGCGGTCACCCGGCCAACGGCCCCTTTTTTCATCTCGCTCAGCTGCATAGACGGCTCCCTGAGCCGCCTATGTCGCCTTTTTGCGAATGGTTTGCAATAAGGGATTCCCCGTAGGCCCCTGCGACGGATTGGCGAGGTTTCGGTTTGGTGGGCGTCGATGCAGAATCCGGCGCCGAAGGGTGACTGAGAACGTCGCCGAGGCCGCCGCGCCCATTAAGCAACAATGGGCTTCAAATCTCCGCGGGCTTGCCGCCTTTTCACCTGATTGGGGGTGGAGAATTCCATGTGAAGCGCTAGAACAGGCTTCTTGCCGCAGTGCAGCGGGGGAGGGCCCGCAAGCGCCGGCGTCAGGTGCTGGTTTAATAAGAATAAGAGGGGTTGCCCCATGGCTGTAGAAACGCCGCTTCTCGACACCGTCAAATTTCCCGCTGACCTGCGAAAGTTGGACAAGAGCGAGTTGCGCCAATTCGCGGACGAGCTCCGCGCGGAGATGATTGACGTCGTGTCCGTAACCGGCGGGCATCTCGGCTCCGGCCTCGGCGTTGTCGAACTAACGACGGCGATCCATTATGTCTTCAATACGCCTGAAGATCGCCTCGTCTGGGATGTCGGTCATCAGTGCTATCCTCACAAGATTCTCACGGGCCGCCGTGATCGTATCCGCACATTGCGGCAGGGCGGCGGGCTGTCCGGTTTTACAAAACGCGCCGAGAGCGAGTATGACCCGTTCGGCGCCGCCCATGCGGCGACGTCCATTTCCGCAGCGACCGGCTTCGCCGAAGCGTCGCGCCATCTCAAAAAAGACACGACGTCCATCGCCGTGATTGGCGACGGCTCCATGTCTGGCGGCATGGCCTATGAGGGGCTCAATAACGCTGGCCATCTGGGCTCGAAGATGGTCGTGATCCTCAACGATAATGACATGTCCATTGCGCCGCCTGTGGGGGCCATGAGCGCTTATCTGGCGCGGGCGTCGTCATCGGGCGTTTATCAGGGCTTCCGCACCTTCGGAAAACAGCTCGCCAAGCGCCTGCCGAAAGCGATCTACAAGCAACTCGCCAAGGCCGAGGAATATGGCCGCGGCATGGTCTCCGGCGGCACCTTGTTTGAGGAGCTTGGCTTTTATTATGTAGGCCCCATTGACGGCCATAATCTCGACCAGCTCGTGCCGGTGCTGGAAAATGTGCGCGACATGAAAGACGGGCCGGTGCTCGTTCATGTGGTGACCCGCAAGGGCGCCGGTTATCCGCCTGCGGAGGAATCCGCAGACAAATATCACGGCGTCGCCAAATTCGATGTTGTTTCCGGCAAGCAGCAAAAGGGCACGCCCAACGCGCCCGCCTATCAGAAAGTCTTCGCCAAGACCCTGATCAAGGAAGCGGAAAAAGACGACCGGATCATCGGCATCACCGCGGCGATGCCGTCGGGCACCTCGCTCGATATGTTCGCTGAGGCCTATCCGGATCGCTGTTACGATGTGGGCATCGCCGAACAGCACGCCGTCACCTTTGCCGCGGGCCTCGCCGGCGACGGGCTGCGTCCGTTCTGCGCGATTTATTCGACCTTCCTTCAGCGCGCTTACGATTCGGTGGTGCATGACGTCGCCATCCAGAATCTGCCGGTGCGTTTCCCCATGGATCGCGCCGGGCTTGTGGGTTCTGACGGCGCCACCCATGCGGGTTCGTTCGACCTCGCCTATCTTGGTTGCCTGCCCAACATGGTGATCATGGCTGCGGGCGATGAAGCCGAGCTTGTTCATATGACGGCGACGGCCGCCGCCTTTGATGAAGGCCCGATCGCCTTCCGCTATCCGCGCGGCGAGGGCGTCGGCGTCGACATGCCGGAAAACGGGAAAATTCTCGAAATCGGCAAGGGCCGCATCATGCGGGAAGGCACGAAAGTCGCGCTGCTCGCACTGGGCGGACGCTTGCAGGAAGCGCTTAAAGCCGCTGACACGTTGGAGACGCAAGGCATTTCCACGACAGTCGCAGACGCCCGTTTCGCCAAACCCCTCGACCATGACCTCATCATGCGGCTTGTGCGTGAGCACGAAGTGCTGATCACTATTGAGGAGGGATCGCGCGGCGGCTTCGGCGCCTTTGTCCTGCATTTCCTGTCCGACACCGGGCTTCTCGATAGCGGCGTCAAGATCCGCACCATGCATCTGCCGGATGTCTTCCAGGATCAGGACTCGCCGGCGAAGATGTATGATCAAGCGCGCCTTAACGCCGTCCATATTGTCGAACGCGCCCGCGAAGCGCTCGGTATGGAATCAAATGTCGTGAATTTGCGCGGCTAGTCTTCGCTGGCGGCGGGGTTCTATCGTCTCGCGCAAGGGAGACACCGATGAGTGAAGACTTGCCGAAGCCGTCCATTCTGGTGATCATTCCGCCGCCTGTCTGGGCGCTGGCCTTTGTGCTCGCCGCCTGGCTTGTGGGCCGCGTAATGGGGTTGGCGGCGCCGCTACAGTTTCCGCTCATCGGATGGGCTGTTTTCGCCATCGGCTTTCTGATTTCGGCTTCAGGACGCCGCGCATTCGCAAGAGCCGGAACGGAAGTGATCCCGGCGTCGAAAAAGAACTCGACGCTAGTGGTCGCAGGGCCGTTTAAGTATACGCGCAACCCCATGTATCTTGGCATCCTGGTTGCGACCGTGGGACTTGCCCTGGTGATCGGCACTATTGCTGCTTCTGCCGCCCCGGTCGTGTTCTTTCTGTTCGTGAACTTCATCTCCATTCCCTATGAAGAAGACAAAATGGAGCGTCAGTTTGGCGACGAATACCGCGCCTATAAGGCTCGCATTCGCCGCTGGATCTGAGGGGACATCCCACCGCTTTTCCAATCGTCCGTCCCCGGAAAGAGATTTTCTCTTTTCAAGCGTCCCGATTTGCGGCTCAATAGGCGGGTTGCGAAGCCGGAGGGGCGATAAGTGGAAGATCTGTCACGCACGGAGCTGATGCTCTTTATTGCGGTCTATGTGGTCATTCAGATCGCTATCGGTCTGTGGTTCGCGCGCGGCACCAAGAGCGACACCGATTACTACATCGCTGGCGGCCGGCTCGGCTATTTCCCGATCACGCTCTCCCTCTTCGCCACCTGGTTCGGGGCGGAGACGATCCTCGGGTCATCGGCGGCAGTGGCGGAGGGGGGGCTCTCCGGGGCTCGGGCCGAGCCCTTCGGTTATGCGATCTGTCTTGTGGCGACAGCGCTTTTCGTCGCAAGTAAAATCCGCAGCCATGGCTATGTCACCATCGCCGATTTTTTCCTTGATCGGTTCGGCAAGCATGCGGAGTTCGTGACAGCCATCGTGCTTGTGGTGATTTCGGTCATCTGGGCGGGCGCGCAGTTGCTCGCCATCGCCGCCATTCTGGAAACGACCCTTGGCCTGCCCGGTGTGCTGACGCTTTTCTTCGCCGCCGGCATCGTGATCTTTTATTCCATGTTCGCGGGGCTGATCGGCGACGTGGTCACGGATGTTGTCCAGGGACTGTTTTTGATGGGCGGCGTCGCCATCCTGTTCGTCGCCGTCGTGCATCAGTTCGGCGGTTTCGCTGCGATGATCTCCGTCATCGAACCCGATCAGCTTCGCTTGATTGCACCGGGCGAGTCCCTCTTCACGCGGGCTGACGCCTGGGCGATTCCCGTTATCGGCAGCCTCGTCACGCAGGAGGTCATCACGCGATTTCTCGCCGCGAAATCGACTTCCGTCGCCAAGGCGGGCGCCTTTTCGGCGGCGTTTCTTTATGTGGGCATCGGTATGATGCCGGTGCTGATCGGGCTCTCGGGCGCGCATCTGGATGTCCCGGGCGCGGCGGGCGACAATTTCATTCCCGCCATGGCTGTTGAGTTTCTGCCGCCTCTGCTCGCCATTGTTTTTATTGGCGCGCTCTTTTCCGCGATCTTGTCGACGGTCGATTCCAACCTGCTTGCGGTCTCGTCGCTGATTTCAATCAATATTCTCAAAAAACTTCATGCGCGTTCCAGCGAGCGGCGCCAGCTCATGATCGCGCGGTTCGGCACCGCCTTCGCCGGCGTCGGCGCGCTCGGCGTCGCGCTCGGCGGTTCGGATATTTATGAACTGATCGCGCTTACCTCCGTCTTCGGACAGGGCGCTATCGTCGTCGCCACGCTGATCGGGCTGCGCACGCGGTTTGGCGGTCCGGCGGCGGCGCTTGCCTGTATTTACACCTGTGTCGCCTTCAATCTTGCAACGCTCCTCGCCCTGCCGCTGCAGGACGCCATAGGCGATGGCATGGCGCTCGGCCCGGCGCTTTCAGCGGTGCTTGCCGGCGACGTGGAGCCCATGGACGGTTATTTCATCTATTCGGTGATCGCATCGCTCGCCGCCTATGTGATCGTCGGCGTTCTCGAACAGCCATTCCGGCGCGCTCATTCATAAGGCGTTATCACAGATGAAAAGCCCCGCGCGCCAGCGGGGCTTTTCGGATCGCTGCGTTTGAGGAACGACAGACGGGGGTTACGCAGCGATCGATTTCTTTTGTTCTTTGTGTTTGCCTTCGCAAAATTCCTCGACAATCTTGCGGTTGAAGGCGGGCAGATCATCGGGATTGCGGCTTGTCACAAGGCCGGCGTCCACAACGACTTCTTCATCGCTTACTTGCGCGCCGGCGTTTTTCAGGTCCGGCTGGATGGCGGCGTAGCCGGTCATTTTGCGGCCCTTTACGACGTCAGCCGTGATGAGGACCTGCGGCCCGTGACAAATTGCGGCGACGGGCAGTTTTTTCGCAAAGGCGCCGCGTACAAAGGCAATTATTTTTTCGTCACTGCGAAGCGCATCAGGATTGAAAAGACCGCCCGGGATGAGCACGCCGTCATAATCGTTGACGTCGGCGTGGGTGATATCTTTTGTCACCTCGATGGTCTTGCCGCGCTCCATGTGCTTGAAGCCCTGAATTTCACCGGGTTTCAGTGAAATGATATCAATCGCGGCGCCTTCTTTTTTCAACGCGTCGAGGGGCGAGAAAAGTTCCGATTCCTCAAACCCGTCTGTCGCGATGATGGCGATTTTCTTGTTTTGGAGTTTGGTCATAGCGCATCTCCTTTCATTTCAGCGCTGCGTGCGTGCTGTGTGAAGAAAACACGAGCGGCCGCCGCGTCGTTCCAGAAATTTTCAGATTGTCAGCGCTTGAGAAAAGTGAGCAGGGACGCGGGCGAGCGAGAGGGTAAGGAGGACGGCGATAACAGTAGCGGGGCGCATGAGGTCTCTCCTTGGCGTTGCGGGTGACCGTCTCTATACGATGAAGCGTCGCTTGTCCGTCGGAAAAAATGCGCCTCGACCAATATCTCGTCCAGACAGGGTTAATGGAAAGCCGCGCCCGCGCGCAGGAAGCGATTGCGGCGGGCCTGGTGACGGTGAATGGCGCGTGCGCCACGAAGTCTTCGCAGAAAGTCACGGAAGATGCCGATATCGCGGTCACTGGCGTTGTGCATGACTTTGTTTCTCGCGGCGGAATGAAGCTTGAGGCGGCGCTCGAACATTTCGGCTTCGATGTCTCGGAAAAAATCTGCCTCGACCTTGGCGCTTCGACCGGCGGATTCACCGATGTCTTGCTTCGGGCCGGGGCCGCAAAAGTCTACGCCGTCGATGTGGGGCAGGGGCAGTTGCACGAAAAGATCGCCGGTGACCCTCGTGTCGTCAATCTTGAAAAGACCCATGCGAAAGAGCTGACGCGCGACCTGGCGCCTGAGCCGATTGGTGTAATTGTTTGTGACGTCAGCTTCATCAGCCTGAAAAAAGCGCTGCCCTTTGCCTTTGCTCTTGCTGCGCCGTCATGCATGTTGGCGACGCTGATCAAGCCGCAATTCGAGGTGGGGCGCGACGGGATCGGCAAAGGCGGCCTCGTAAAAGAAGGGTTGGCGGAACCCTGCGCCCAAGACATGGTTCAATGGGTGGAAAGCCTGGGCTGGACGGTTTGCGGTCTGATCGACAGCCCCATTCTCGGCGGCGACGGCAACAGGGAGTTCCTTCTTGGCGCAACGAAGAAGAGCTAGGCCGCGTGCGAAAGCGCCTGCGCCACTGAAAACGGCGGAAGCGGAGATCGGTGAGATCGGCGCCCGTGGCGACGGCGTTGCTTTGATCGACGGCGACAAAGTTTTCGCGCCTTATTCCGCGCCGGGTGATGTGGCCTGCATTGCTTATCGCGGTTCGCGCGGGGCTATTGAAGCGCTGATCACCGAAAGCCCTCATCGTGTTTCGGCGCCGTGCCCGTATTTCGGAAACTGCGGCGGCTGCGCCCTGCAACATTTGACGACCGATTATTACCGTAACTGGAAACATGAATTTGTCGTGAAGGCGCTCGCACGGGAAGGTTTTGACGAGGGGATCATTGCGCCGCTCCATGCGTGCACGCCTGCATCGCGCCGCCGGGCGAGTTTCGCCGTTCGCCGGACCGGCGCCGGTGTTGTCTTCGGGTTCAATGAACGGGCGTCGGATCGCATCGTCGCCATCAAGGAGTGTCTTGTGCTGGCGCCGCCACTCGCCGAAGCGCTTCCAAAGTTACATGCGCTTGCTGAAGCTGCTCCGGCGCGCTGGCGGTTTTTCGATGTCCATGTGACGCTTTGCGACAATGGTCTTGATGTCGCGTTTTCAGGCGGTGATGCGTCGGACGATCTGACCGGCCCTGAGATCATGGCGCTCACGGAGGCTGCGCAGGACGCCGGCGTTGTTCGCATCACGGCTGACGCCGCGCCTGTCGCCATGTTCGAAGCGCCCTTCGTGCGGTTTGGCGGCGTTCCCATGGCGATCCCGCCGGGCGCTTTTTTGCAGGCGAGCGCAGACGGTGAAGCGGCGCTTACAGGCTTCGTGACTGAACACACCAAAGACGCCAGACGCATCGCTGATCTTTTCTCCGGTTGCGGAACCTTCGCGCTTCCGCTTGCAACCACTGCGGCGGTGGACGCATTTGATTCCGATGTCCCGGCGATTTCCGCGCTTGACGCGGCGGCGCGGAGCGTGAGTCTGCGCCATCCTCTAAAGGCAGAGCGGCGTAATCTTTTTGAGCGTCCATTAAGCGCTGAAGAATTGAAGCCCTATGATGCGGTGGTGTTCGACCCGCCCCGGGCGGGCGCAAAGGCGCAGTCCGAACAGCTTGCGCAATCGTCGGTCCCGGTTGTGATCGGCGTTTCCTGTAATCCAGCGAGTTTCGCCCGCGACGCCGCGATTTTACGCAACGGCGGCTACAGCCTGTCACAGCTTTTGCCCGTTGATCAGTTCGTGTTCTCGGCCCATGTTGAGATTGCCGGGCTTTTCACGAAGGAGTGAGACATGGCGCCGCTCAATGCAATGATCGCCAATGGCGCAAAGCGCGCCGCCTATAGCGCCGGCCAGGCGGCGCGAGTGCTTTGGTATACCGGTCATTACGCTTATGGCCGCCGGTTGATGGGCCCGCTCACCGATCCCGGCGAGGCGCCTTATGCTGAAGAGTTTGGACCACTCGACCGCACCCGCCTGAAAACTGCTTTTCGCGAGCTATTTCAGCGCGACTGGAAGAATGTGGAGGCGGGGTCTTATAAAATGCCGGTGGAGCTGCGCCGCACACCGTCCTTTTCAAAATTATGGCGCGAAAGCCGCGATTATCTTCTCGATGCGCGCAAAGTGGCGCAGCGCAAATACGCCCGCGCCCATTCCGAAGTGCTGACGGACGCCATGCGGGAAAAATATCCCCGTTATTATCTTCAGAACTTTCATTATCAGACTGATGGCTGGCTCTCCGACGCGTCTGCCGCGCGTTACGACATGCAGGTGGAGACATTGTTCACCGGCTCGGCTGCGGCCATGCGCCGTCAGGCCTTGCCCTTTGTCGGTGAAGCGCTGAAGGGAAGGGACGCTGGCGCCGCGTCGCTCCTCGATCTCGGGTGCGGGGGCGGCGGCTTCCTCGCCGATATTCACGACAACTGGCCGATGCTGCGGCTGACGGCGCTTGATCTGTCGCCGGCCTATCTTGGGCGCGCGCGAACGGCGCTTGGTGGCGTCAGGGATGTGACCTTCGTTCAACAGCCGGCGGAGAACACGAGGCTTCCCGACGCGTCATTCGACATCATTACGTCCGTTTATCTTTTTCATGAATTGCCGCCAAAAGTTCGCTCAGATGTTGCGGCGGAAATTGCGCGGCTGTTGAAACCGGGCGGCGTATATGTGCATACGGACACCATTCAATATGGCGATGAACCGGGGTTCGATATTCTCCTGGAGAATTTTCCGCGCGGGTTTCACGAGCCTTATTACGACTCTTATTGCCGGGCGGATTTGCCGGCGCTGTTTGGCGAAGCGGGATTGAAGAAAAGCGACGAAACACTGGCTTTTCTCACGAAGATTACAAGCTTTCGGAAGTTGGCGTAAGCGTTGTGGCGGACACAGGCGTTGTCATGCCGGTCCCACGACGCGCGATGACCAAGTCCGGTTAAGTTGGTATAAGTCAGTATGGGTGTGATTCGATTATTGCTGGCGATTTCGGTTGTTCTCGCCCATGCCAATTCAAAGCAACTCGTCGGCGGTTCGTTGGCGGTCCAGGCTTTTTTTGTCATATCCGGTTTCTATATGGCGCTCGTGCTCAACCAGACCTATGCCTCGGTCCGCGTCTTTTATTTGAACCGGTTCTTGCGCCTTTACCCGGCTTATTTCGTGATCGCTGTCATTACGGCGGTTGTTTATTCGATAACAGGCGGGTCTTTTTACGGCGCAACATGGAATGATTTTCAATCTCTCGATTGGGCGTCGAAATTCTTTCTAGCTGTCACAAATCTTGGGCTGGTCTTTCAGGACTGGACCCTATTTCTCGGCACGAATGATGGCGCTCTCTCCTTTGTGAGAAATTTCCGCGCTTCCGATTACGCCTTATACAGATTGCTGCTCGTACCGCAGGCTTGGTCCCTTGGTATTGAGATTACATTTTACGCCTTAGCGCCTTTTCTCGTACGTTTAAGATGGGGCTGGCTGGCCGGGCTTCTTGTTGTGTCCATGAGTGCGCGCTTTTTGGCGTATAATGCGGGGCTGGATTTCGACCCCTGGACATATCGATTTTTCCCATTTGAGCTGGCTTTATTCATCGTCGGCATATTAGGCTATCGCGGTTTTGCAAAATACATTTCAAAAGACTTTGTTCCGTCGTGGTCCCCAGCCGTGATGTTTGTCATTGCGATCGTTTCTATGGTCGTTTATCGCTATGCGCCGGCGGCGCCAGAAGTGAAGGTCTGGATTTTTCTGGCAATCATAGCCGCATGTGTTCCTTTTGTGTTTCGCTTGACGGCGCAATGGCGCTGGGATCGACTGGTCGGAGAGCTATCCTATCCGGTTTATCTTATTCACTTGCTTGTCATCTATATTTATAGGGATGTTTTTAACGGCGCAGAATGGCGCACGGAGATGCCGGTACTCTACTTCACAGCCATTGTCGTAACCTCTGTCGCTATTGCGGCCTTGATCTACTTGATCATCGAGCGGCCCGTGGAACGGCTTCGACGCCGACGGGCCGCTGCAGCGGACAACAAAACGCTCGGCGACGCGGTGAGTGTCAGCGGATGATCGGCCAGGGCCTTTGCCTTCCGGTTTTTCGACAGAAATCTCAACGGCGCCGAGGCCGCGCTCTTGAGGATGCAGCATCACCTGCTCGGTGGCCTCCGCCCCCTTGCATATAGCAAACACAAAAAAGAGTTGCTCGGAGCTTGCTCATGGGTCTCCTCCTTATTCTTGTCTTGAGAGTGTTAGCTGGACGAAGAGGCGGGCGCGCCTGCCCTTTGTCAGGGGCGCGCGCCTGAATATGACCGCGGGCCGTCGTGATTATTCGGCATTGTCGCCGGTTTCAGGAAGGACTCGTTCCAGAAAGGCGTCGATATCCGTCGCTGTCATGTCCGGCGCTTCCTCCATGGGGATGTGCCCGACGCCTGGATAGATTACCACTTCGGCGTTCGGCAGCCGTTCATCGAACGTCGTTGCGGCCGTTACGTGGATCAGCGCGTCTTCTTCGCCCCATATAATCAGTGTCGGCGCCGTTATGTTTTGGATTTCATCGGCAAAGGCCAGTTCGCGGTCGACAAGCGCGCGCTGGCCCGCTGCAGCGCGGTTGCCGGGCAGGCGCAGGAGCTCCCAGTAACGGTCGACAACGTCACCGGTGATGATCGATTTCACCGAAACGGATTCAAGCGCTGACCTTTCGACTGCGGCGCGCGGAGTGAATTGCTTTAGCAAAAACCGGCCAAGAGGATTTTTCAGCAGGCGGAAGCCGAGATTGAGCGGGGGTTCGCTTTCGCCTTCGCGCAGCGGCATTCCAGATGCGTCGAGCAGGATCAGCCCATCTATGCTTTCCGGATGCGCCAGGGCATAGCGCCAGGCAACCCAACCGCCCATGGAGTTTCC
The DNA here is from genome assembly GCA_030428745.1 of Alphaproteobacteria bacterium. Taxonomy (GTDB): domain Bacteria; phylum Pseudomonadota; class Alphaproteobacteria; order Caulobacterales; family Parvularculaceae; genus Hyphococcus. Next base: position 8,551 of record JAUIEG010000003.1, on the reverse strand, counting down.
GCCGAGGACAAAATGATCGAGCGACAGCTCTTGCGTGACGAGATCAAGCGCCTGCGCCATGCCGGCGAAGGAATAGTCATGGTTTGCGTTCGGGCCTGTCAGCCCATGTCCTGGCTGGGTGTAGGTAATGATACGATATTTATCGCTCAGGCGATCGACTAAAGGCTCCCATGTGTGCAGCGAGGCGGCGGTGCCGTGCACTAGCACGATAGGGACGCCATTCCTGTTTCCCTGATCTCGGTAATGGATGCGCAGACCATTTGGCCCTTCCACAAACCGCGAGGCTTCATTCGTATATTTGGCCTCCATCGCCGCCGGGTCCGTATCCGGTGTGCGCAGGAAAATGAAAGCGCCAGCGATAAGCGCGAACAGGATGAGCGGAATGAGATAGCGTTTTTTCATGGCGCAATCTTACCGCGTCCGGGTTACCCTTGAATACGGATTTGTGCAGGCGTCATTTAGATGGTAATACAAACAGTATGCGGCGCGGGGACGCGCTGAGACAAAAGGAGGGGCGAATGCGTATGGTGACGAGGATAGCGCAGATCGGCGCCGGGGCGATGCTGTTGGCGGCCTGCGCGACAGCCGCGCCAGAGGCGGCAAGGGTGGGCGATCCTGTGACCCACGATCCGGCGGCGATCGATCCGGACTATCCCCCGGCGGTCATGGAGCTTGGCGTCGACTCTCATGGCGAGCGTATGAACGGCCATATTTATCTCGCCGACGGGCCCGGCCCCCACCCGACTGTGCTCATGCTGCACGGCTTTCCCGGCAATGAAAAAAATCTCGATCTGGCGCAGGCGATCCGCCGGGCGGGCTGGAACGCGCTGTTTATCCATTATCGCGGCGCCTGGGGCTCAGAAGGGATTTACAGCTTCAATAACGGCATTGAGGATGTCGCCTCGGCGCTTGCTTTTCTGCGCGATCCGGCCAACGCCGATCTGCGGGTCGATTCAGACCGTCTTGCAGTGCTCGGACATTCCATGGGGGGCTTTTTCGCGCTCCAGGGTGGGGCGCGCGACGAAGAGCTATCGTGCATCATCGGTCTTGCGGCGGCTAATCTCGGTGACCGCGCCGATCTGGCCGGCGCCTCGCCCGAACAGCTTGAAGATTTCAAACGCTATTCCGATGAAACGATTATGCTGAACGGCTTTAACGGTGACACCGCGATCGCCGAACTCGCGGCGGCCGGCGACAGTTTCGACAATACGCGGCTCGCGCCGAAATTTAAGGGCAAGCATCTGCTGCTGATTGCGGGCGAGCGCGACGAGGCGGTGAATATCGCCGTGCATGAACGGCATATGGCGGCATACAGCGCTGTTCCGGAAATCGACCTAGCCGAATGGCGCATCGACGCCGATCATTCCTTTTCGTGGAACCGGATTGCGCTTGCCCAAAAAGTCACTGGCTGGCTGAACGAAACCTGCCGCTAGGCGGTCAGCCGCTCGATTTATTCGCACTGCGCACGGTGAAGCAGCGCGTGGTCGGCGAGCGTAAGGGCCATCATCGCAATGCCAACGGGCACGCCGCGAATGCCGACGCAAGGATCGTGACGGCCTATTGTCTGGACTGTCGTTTCTTCGCCCTTGGCGGTGATCGTGCGCCGCGGCGTCAGGATTGATGAGGTCGGTTTCACCGCGAAGCGCGCAACGATATCCTGGCCCGAGGAAATGCCGCCCAGGATGCCGCCAGCCTTGTTCGACAGAAAATGCGGGGCGCCGTCCTTCATGCGGATTTCGTCGGCGTTTTCTTCGCCGGTGAGCGCGGCGGCTTCCATTCCGGCGCCGATCTCTACGCCTTTGACAGCATTGATCGACATCATGGCGCTCGCGAGATCTGCGTCGAGCTTTCCGTAAACCGGCGCGCCCAGTCCCGCGGGAACGCCGGAGGCGACGACTTCAATGACGGCGCCGTAAGAAGATCCGTTCTTGCGCGCTTCGTCGAGCTTTTCCGCCCAGAGCTCGGCGGCCTTGGCGTCGGCGCACCAGAACGGGTTTTTTTCGACATTCATCCAGTCGAAATTATCGCGATCGATTTTGTATGGCCCCATCTGCACCATGGAAGCGCGAATCCAGATGGCGCTTTCATAAAGATGGGCGAGGATTTTTTCGGCGACAACGCCGGCGGCGACCCGCGCCGCGGTTTCGCGCGCTGAAGAGCGCCCGCCGCCGCGATAATCGCGAAAGCCGTATTTCGCGTCATAGGTGAAGTCGGCGTGACCGGGACGGTACTTGTCGCGAATATCCGAATAGTCTTTCGAGCGCTGGTCCACATTTTCGATCATCAGGCTGATCGACGTCCCGGTGGTGACCGGGCCGCCAAAATCTTCTTTTATGCGGTCGTCCTCGAACACGCCGGAGAGGATTTTGACCTCATCGGGCTCTTTGCGCTGGGTGACGAATTTCGACGTGCCGGGCTTCCTCTTGTCGAGGGCGGTCTGAATGTCTTCGGCGCGCAGGACGATCCCCGGCGGGCACCCGTCAATCACGACGCCGAGGGCGGGCCCATGGCTTTCACCCCAGGTCGTGAACCGCAACATCCTGCCGAAAGAGTTGAAAGACATGCCTTATCCGTACTACTCGCTTCCCACGCGGGATGAGCTTATAGCCAATCCCGCAAGAATTTCCTAACTCCCTGTTCTAAATGGAGTTGTTCTGGGCAAAGGAGCGAAAATGGCCGATCTCATCCCGCCGAGCCCGTCGGAAGAAGCTTACGCCGTCGATCAGGATCAGGGCGATGTCTTCACCATCGGCGATCCCATCGCCCTGTTCGCAGACTGGCTGGCGCTCGCCGTCAAAAAAGAGCCCAATGACGCCAACGCCATGGCGCTGGCGACGGTGGATGAAACCGGCTTGCCCGATGTGCGGATGGTTCTCCTGAAAGATATCGATGCTTGCGGGCTCACTTTTTACACCAATCTGGAAAGCGCCAAGGGGCAAGAGCTTGCCGCAAACCCGAAAGCGGCGGCCGTCTTTCACTGGAAGTCGATCCGCCGTCAGGTGCGATTTCGCGGGCCCGTGGAGCGCGTGACCGACGAGGAGGCGGACGCCTATTTCGCGAGCCGCGCCCGCGCCTCGCGTATCGGCGCCTGGGCGTCCGATCAGTCGCGGCCTCTGGAGAGCCGCTTTGCGTTGGAAAAAGCGGTGGCGAAAAAGACCGCCCAATTCGGCCTTGGCGACATACCGCGGCCGCCTCATTGGTCCGGATACAGAATAATGCCGACGCAAATCGAATTCTGGGTTAACCGGCCCTTCCGTCTGCATGAGCGGCTGGTTTATCGCCGGGCGGATATTTCGTCGTCTTGGAACAAAGAAAACCTCTATCCATAGCGGGGCGTCTTATGGGCCGGTCCGTTGAAAGCCACATATTGCCTGGTCTGATGAAACCAATCGGGCCTTATTCGCATTTCACCAAGGCGGGCGATTTCATTTCCATCAGCGCGATAGCGGGCGTCGATCCCGCAACGGGCGCTCTTGCAGGCGATGACATCGAGAGCCAGACGACGCAAATTCTAAGGGCGATAAACGCCATCCTGGAAGAGGCGGGCTCCAGCTGGGCGCATGTGCTTCACGTCAACATCTTTCTCACCGATATGTCCTTGTTCCAGCGGATGAACGCGGTTTATGCGCAAATGCTGGGAGAGCACCGTCCGGCGCGGTCTGTGGTTGAAGTGGCGGCGCTGCCCAAGGGCGGCGCGCTTTTGACCATGAACGCAACGGCCGTCGAAAAATCCTGAGGCGCGACTGCGCCAATTTCTGTTTCTGGCTTCCCCTTCCGGAGCGATATGACGGGGCCGCAGGGTAATCTCCCGTCTGTTACATAGAATAACAGGGAGATGCGCCATGGCCGGGAAACTCAGAACCATTGCAACCGAAGAAGCCTTTTCCATACCGGAGGTGGCCGAGGCCCTGAAATATGTCTCCCGCGGCCCCAGCCAGTCTCTCGACAAGCTGCTTGTGAGAGGCATCTACGACTCCAATGACGGCAAGGGCTATGACGCGTTGAACTTTCTTGATGGGCTGCTCGATGTGGAAGACCGCCGTCTGAAACAGATGGATGAGCTCGATATCGACATGCATCTCCTGTCGCTGACGGCGCCGGGGGTGCAGATGTTCGACGCCGACACGGCGACGGATCTCGCCGCACTCGCCAATGACGTGCTCGCCGATATCTGCAAGCGCCATCCGACGCGCTTTTCCGGACTCGCGGCCTTTGCACCGCAATCGCCGAAGCGCGCCGCGAAAGAGATGGAACGGGCGATCAATGATCTCAAGCTCAACGGCTTCATTCTGAATTCGCACACCAATGACGAATATCTCGACGATCCGAAATACTGGCCATTTTTAGAGGCCGCAGAAGCGCTCGACGCCTGCATCTATATTCACCCGCGCGCAGCGTCTTATGGCCTTAAAGGCCCGCTGCAGGATTACGGCATGGACTCGGCGATGTGGGGCTACGGCGTTGAGGTCGGCACGCACGCTGTCCGCATGATGACTTCAGGCCTGTTCGACAAATTCCCGAAGCTCAAAATCTGCATCGGCCATATGGGCGAGGCGATCCCGTTCTGGATCTGGCGCATCAACTTCATGAACTCGCGCGCGCAGGAAGGCGGACGGTCGCCCAAGACAGAGCTCACGATGGAAGAATATTTCAAGCGCAATTTCGTCATTACCACGAGCGGCGTGGAGGACCATCTGGCGCTCGATTATTCCATCAAGAAAATCGGCGCCGATAATGTTTTGTGGGCCATCGATTATCCCTACCAGCCCATGAAACCGGCGGTGGACTTCATTCGCTCCGCGCCGCTCGATGACGAAACCAAGGCCAAGGTCGCCCACAAAAACGCCGAGCGAATCTTTCACATCAAGCCGCTGGACTAGGCTTTTGCGGATTGCCCGGAACCGCCAAACTCCGTAGATTTTTGCAAGCAGACGGGGAGTTTTTGGATGCACATCATCATCGCCATTCTCGGCGCGCTGGCGGCGGCCTTTTGGGCGTTCACCCATTTCATGAACGCCGCCAATCAGGGCCGCGAGGCCATCGGTGATGTGAAGGGCGTGATCCGCCGGGGCAAGTGGAACCGGCGCGTCGACCAGCGTCTTATCGAAAATCTTTCCGATCCGCGCGAAGCAGCGGCGGTGCTGCTCTATCAAATGGCGGCCTATGACGGCGCAGTCACCGACCGACAGCAAGCGCGCATTATAGAGGAAATGAAAGACGTCTTTCAGGCTGACGAAGAAACGGCGCATGGTCTTTACGCCTTCGGACGCATGGCGGTGGGCGAGATCAACGACGCCGGCAATAATGTGCGTAAAATTTTGCGGCCGGTTGTCGAGGTTTGTACGGCCGCGGAAAAGCAGCAGCTTGTGGAGCTGCTCGAACGCACAGCGGAGATCGAAGGTCCGCCGGCGGATATTCAGCGGCGGTTGATCGCTGAAGCGCGGAGGGTGTTGCTTACCGAGTAAGCCGAGCGCCGCCCCAGCAACAAAAATACGAATGGGCGGCGAAACAGGGAGGATGCAATGGCGCAAGCAAAACAGGAAACGGCTATCACGCCCGTTTCCATCAACGACCTCATTGATGCAGTGGCCGCCGGCCTGCGCGACTTTGCGCGTGCGCCGCTGTATGGGCTTGTCTTTGGCGGCCTGTTTGCTGCTGGCGGCTGGCTTCTCATCGCGCTGTTGATGGTGCTGGGGCTTCCCTATCTCGCCTATCCCCTGGCCATGGGGTTTGCGCTGGTGGCGCCCTTCGCGGCCGCCGGCTTTTATGCAGTGAGCGATCATCTGGAGCGCGGGAAGCCGCTTTCATGGGGGAGCGTTCTTGGCGGGGTGCGCGACGCCGTGCGTGGTGATTTGCGGTGGATGGCGCTTGTCACCGGCTTTGCGCTTGTCATCTGGATGGATATCGCCGCGTTTTTGTTCTTCGCCTTCACCGGTTTTCATGGCGTTGGTCCCGGGTTCCTCGACCAGCTTTTCTCAACGCCGTCGGGGCTTGTTTTCCTCGTTCTTGGAAACCTTTCCGGCGCGCTGATCGCCTTCTCCATCTTCTCGATTTCCGCAGTTTCTTTTCCCATGCTCTATGACCGGGATGTGGATTTCGTGACGGCGATGGTGACGAGTGTGAAGCTCGTATTGTCGAGCCCGGTGACCATGCTGATCTGGTGCGCGCTGATTGGCGTCCTGATGGGGTTGTCGGTCTTGTCCGGATTTGTGGGCTTTTTCGTCATCCTGCCCATCATCGGCCATGCGACCTGGCGGCTCTATCGCCATGCGATTGAACGCCCGGCGGATGATGATTTTCCCGATGCGGCGGTGCAATTGGCGGGCTGAAACTGAACCTTTCCGCGCTTTCATCGGAAATTTTACGTGGAAATTTGATTCTCCATGGCGGTTTTGGCTAGGTTGGCGTGGACGAAAGACATCAACATCTCACTTGGGAAGGAGACCATTCGTGCTGAGATCATTTGTAACCTTGGGGGCGAGCGCTGCGTTTATCATGAGCGCGGCCTTTGCGCAGGATGACATGGCGGAAGAAGCGGCGCCGCCGCCGGAGCCTGTCGCGACGCTTGGCGATTGCGCGCTTTATAGCGAATCTCCGGAGATGCCGAATCCGAAAGAAGCGACGGCGGAAGACCGCACGGCGACCATTGGCGAGATCAAGGCGTATCAGGCGGCGCTCGGCGAATATCGCGCCTGTCTCGACACCATCTCCGGCAATGAAGAGCTCGAAGTCGACGCGCGTCAGGCTGCGCTTGATGAATTCAACCGGACCGTGGAATTGGAAACCGACATGGTCAAGGACTGGCAGAAGTTCAGCAAGAAATACGACAAGGCGAATAAATAGCGCCTGACGGGGTTCAAAGACCTTGAATGAACAGACGCCGTTGCTTTCGTAGCGGCGTCTTTTTTTATGACGGGGCTTTTTTCAGTCCATGGCCGGTGATGACAAAAGCGGCGGCGAAGAGCAGGGAAAAGACCGGCCCGAGATAACAGAAAACGGCCCAGGGCAATAAGTCCACGGTCGCAACGCCGAGCGTTCCGGCCATGAAAAGCCCCGACACGGTCCATGGCATCAGGGGTTCCGTCACGGTGACGGAGTCCTCGATGGCGCGGGAAAGATTCTCCGGCGCAAGGTCGCGGTCGGCGTAAGATTTTTTAAAGAGCCCGCCAACAATCAGCGATGTGACGCCTCCATGACTGGTGACGGCGATCATCACGAAACCGGCGGTCATGGTGGCGGCGATCAGGCCGAAGGCCGACCGCACAGACGACAGCAACGCATCCAGCAGCGTTTTCATGGCGCCGGAAACCTCCATCGTTGCGGCGAGCAGAAACGCAGCGATCACGAACATCAGCGTATACGACATGGACATGACGCCGCCGCGATTAAGGAGGTTTTTCAGACTGTCCGTGGCAAGGCCGTTCGCCTCAGGGTGAACAAGCGACAGGTCGAACCCGTTGACCAGCGTCGCCGCCGCCGTTTCGACAGGAAAGCCTTGTGCGACGACGCCAATTAAAATCGCAATGATGGAAGACGTCATGATGACAAGCGCTGGCGGGCGTTGTAGCGCGATGCCGCCGATAGCGACGAAAAGCGGTATGGCGGCGATGAAATTGAGGTCGAAGATGGATTGCAGCGCGGCCTTGATTTCCGCTGCGCCAGTCAGCGCTGCGTTGTCTGCATGGGCGCCGAAAAAACCTATCCCCATATAAATCAGCGCCGCAATGATCGCCGGGGGCAGGCTCGTCCACAACATGTGGCGGATATGGTCATAGAGTTTTGCGCCGGCCCCAATGGCGGCGATATTGGTCATATCGGAAAGGGGCGACAGCTTGTCGCCGAAATAGGCGCCGGAAACGACGGCGCCGGCGACTGGCGCAAGGGGCAGGCCCATGGCTCCCGCTGCGCCCATGAGCGCGACCCCGATCGTGCCGGCCGATCCCCATGAGGTGCCGGAGATCGTCGACATGAGCGCCGTGGCGGCGAAGGCGGTGAGCGCCATGTAGCTCGGGTGAATAAGATCGACGCCAAGCGTCACCATGAGCGGGATTGTGCCGGAAAACATCCAGCTCGACAGGAGCGCGCCGATGGAAAGAAGGATGAGGATCGCCGGCAGGGCGTCGGCGATGCGCCGGCCGGTTTCTCTTTGAATGTCAGTCCAGTTGCGGCCCTGACGCATCGCGACTGCGCCGCCCGCCGCCGCGGCGAAAAGGATTGAAACGAGCAGGAGGTCGCTCGAAAAACCAATGGTGAGAACGCCAGCGACGATTGCGCTGAAGAGGATGACCAACGGCAACAGCGCAAGCCATAAGGGCAGGTGGGGCATGTCGTTTTCGGGTTGCGTCACGCCAGCGCCTGTTCGAGATCGGCGATGAGATTGTCCGCGCCTTCAAGACCGACGGAAAACCGCAACAGCGTCGCCGGGATCCGCGTTTTGCGCCCGGCGGGATCGGATTTATGGCCGCACAGAACAAGACTTTCCGCGCCGCCCCAGCTGACGGCGCGCCCAAAAAATTTCAGGCGGTCGGCGACGGCGCGCGTCTCTGCGTAA
>JAUIEG010000448.1 GCA_030428745.1 Alphaproteobacteria bacterium | reverse complement strand
GTGACCGTGACACCACACTCGGCGCCTTTACCTATATCGAAGATGAAGGCGGCATGGGGCGTCCGTTCTGGGGCGTGCCACAAAGCTTCTACAATGACGTTGCTAGCGGAACGGCGAATGTGGGCGTGAACGCCATTGACCCGAACTTCAAAGTTCCGTCGCAGTGGAAAGCCGCCCTCGGCGCGACCTATGTCTTTGGCGATAACTACAACCTGATGGTCGATTTCATCTACACCGATGACAAAGACGCCGCAGGCATCGTCGATGCAACGCTTGAGCCGATTGGTACAGCGCCTGACGGCCGTCCGATCTACACCAGCATCGACCGTTCGGACCCGGACTGCGTAGATCCGCTTTCAGCCATGTGTGATGACCGCAACTTCAATCAGGATTTCATCCTGACCAACAATGACGGCGGCAAGCAAAAAGTGTTCTCGGCGGCTCTGTCAAAAGACTATGAGCTTTCCGGTGGCACACGCGCCAACTGGACGCTCGCTTATGCTTACACGGACGCAAAAGACCGCAATCCGATGACGTCATCGGTTGCGTTCTCGAACTTCGTGAACTTCTCGACCTCTAATCCGAACAATCCGGGTCTTGCCACTTCGAACTATGAAGTGCCGCATCGCTTCACCGTTCGCGCTGGTGTCGATTTCCCGATTTTCGGCGACTACTACACCAGCCTCGATCTGTTCGGTGTAATTTCGCAGTCTCGTCCCTACAGCTTCAACTTTGTGGGCGGCGGCGATCTCTTCGGCGATGGTCTTGATGACCGTCACCTCTTCTATGTGCCGACTGGACCGATGGATCCGAATGTGATCTTCGACGCCGGATTCGACACCACGGCGTTCTTCGCCATGATCAATGACCTTGGTCTTGACGAATATGGTGGCCAGATTGCACCGCGTAACGGGTTCCAGTCTGACTGGTTCTCTCAGTGGGATGTGCGCATTGAGCAGGAATTGCCGGGCGTTCTTGGCGGTCACAAAACCAAGGCGTTTGTTGTCCTCGACAACATTGGCAACCTCATCAACGACGAATGGGGTGTGATCAACCAGGCCGGCTTCCCGGGCAGCGTCGAACTCGTCGAGCTTGACGAATCCGGCTTCGGTCCGAACGGCGAATACATCTTCACGGACTTCGAAACCGTGACGCCGGAATCGATCCAGTCGCCGGTGACGCGAGCTTCCGTCTGGCAGATCCGCGTTGGCGTGAAGTACGAATTCTAATCTCGCAAGAGATATGATGAGGAAAGGCGGCCTTCGGGCCGCCTTTTTCTTTTAACGCTTAGTCTGCGTTCGGGTTGCGGATGAAAAAAGCTGCGCAGGCGAGGGTCGCCGCGCCAGCGCCGTAAAGAATGAAGATCGGCGAGAACCCGCCGAAGAGATCGCCGGTCAGTCCCGTTAGCGTCGGTCCCAACATGGCGACAGTGGCGAAGAGGTTCATGGCGCCGAGAATGGCGGGGGAGTGTTTCAGCCCGAAATACTCGATGGTCAGCACTGTCGTCGCGAACAGGATCATGCCGAAGGCGAAGCCTTCAAACAGCGCGAAGACAATAGCGAGTGCGCCGGTCGAGGCGAAAGAAAGCGCGAGCATGCCGACGGCTTCAGCGCCAAGCCCTGCGATCAGCAGATGGCGCGCGCGCAAATGTTTGACGGCGACGCCGCCGGCGGCGCGGGCGACGGCGTTGGACGCGGCGTGGAGACTGAGCATCGCGCTCGCGAACCCCGCGGATAATCCGAGGCCCGTTAAATGCGTCACCGCCCAGCTTGAAACGGAAACGCTGCAGAAATAAGCGGCCATCAAGGCGCCGCCGATGAGATAAAAGGCGGGCGCCCGCAGGGTTTCTTTCAAGGTCCAGTCGCGGGGCGCAATCTTGTCCGCTTCGGGGGAGGCGTCTTCCGCCCGTTCCGGCGCGCGGGAGAGGAACCGGCTGTCGGCGAAGATCAAGAACGCAGCCGTCAGCGCCAGCATCAAGCCCATGGCGAGACGCCAATATTGGCGCCAGTCGCCGCCGCCCTCAATGAGGGCGTGGGCGAGAAGCGGCCCCGCGACGCCGCCAGCGCCGCCGGCGGCGAGATAGGCGCCGATCATAAAATTGCGCCTTTTCACCAACACGGTCTGCGCGATGACATAGGTGCTCGGCACATTGGCGAGGAGGGCGAAGCCGGCGCCGAGCAGCGACGTCGCAATGAGATAAGGCAAAAGGCTGTGTGAGGCTGCGAGTAGGGCAAAGCCTGCCGCCATGCTTATGCCGCCGGCGGCGTAATTGCCGCGCAGGCCAAGCCGTTTCAGGCTTTCCGCCGCGACGGGGCTGAAGAGCCCGGTGAAGAGCGCCAGCGCGGTGAAACCGAAGCCGGCTTCTGTCCAGCTCCACTGTAACTCTGTGATCATTGCGGGCAGGACAACGCCAAGCGAAGCGAAGGTCGACGCGGTGATGTGAAAGAAGATCAGGCTGAGGACGAGGAACATTCCGGCCGCCCGTTTTGAAACAAACATGACGGCTCCTAAAATTTCGCTCGCAAGGTGACGGTGAATTCGCGCCCGCGCCCGGGCAGGACGCCGACTTCTTCATAGACGTTCTGCACGGGAATGAAGTGGCGCTTGTCGAAGAGATTGTCGACATTGGCGATCAGAGAAACATTGCCCATCTCGTAAAAGAGCGCCGCTTTCGCCTGCACGTAATCGGGAAGCCGAATAGCGTTTTCAATCTTGCCGCCGGTCTCGCCCACATAAACGGCGCCGAGCGCTGCGCCAAAGGCGCCGAAGCGCGTTTTCGGTCCGGTATAGGTGACGAAACCGGAGGCGAGCCATTCCGGCGCGGTGTTGCGCGTATAACCGTCCTGAAGCTCTGTTAAGCACGAGGCGTTGAGCGCCGCAAAGAGGCCGCCATAGCCGTCAGCGGGAGAGAGGCCTAGGCGGGATGGCGGAATGACGACGAACTCGCCATTGCCGGAGCCGCAGGCGCCGGGTGCGCCGATGCGCGTTTCCTGCCAGGTGACAGCGCCGTTGACGGAGAAGGCGTCGGACAGAAGATATTTAAGCTCCGCCTCAACGCCTTTTGACGTTTCCTCGTCGAGATTGCCGAACGGGTCGGAGCGCTGGCGGGTCTGTCGGTAAAAGGCGAGAGAGCCTGCAAGGTCACGGCGTGAGAGCTTAAGGCCGGCTTCATAGAGTTCGGAATCGGCGACAAAGTTTTCCTGGTCGATGCGATCCACCTCGATACCGCCGCCGTCACTGGTTTCGAG
>JAUIEG010000447.1 GCA_030428745.1 Alphaproteobacteria bacterium | reverse complement strand
GCTTTTCCTTTCGCGGCTATAGCGGCGGCGCCTTTCAACAGCGCGCCCTGATCAACGGCGTCGTCGACGATACGGTAAGCGGCGCCAGCGTGCCCATGGCGCTGGCCTTTCATACGGGCGCTGCGAGTCTTGTGGAGCGGATGCGCGTCAATTCCGACGGCGGCGTGACGATCGCCAATCCGACCGGCGGCAGTAAAGGCGCCGGCACGCTCAATGCGAACGCGGTCTATGACGACAACAGCCTGTTGTCCTGTTACGTCTTCGATCAGGCGCTGGACGGCGTCATTGATCCGGCGAAATGGGACGATAAGGTTCCCGACCGGCTGGAGACGGGCGCCTTCGATCCGCGTGAGGGCGGCGTCAGGCAGGACCGGCGCGTCCAGCGGCGCCATGAGCCCATGCGGCGCTTTGCGGCGCGCGCCGGAACCGATCACGATCCCCTCGACCCTGACGGTTACGCCAGGCACTGGAAGGAAAAGCGCCATCTGACCGCCCTGCCAAGCGAAGCCGGATTCGATCCGCAAAGGGATGCGTTATCGGCCGGCGAATGGATTCAACGGCTGGTGGAGACCGCGGAGATCCAGGCGGTGCTGATCGAGAAACTGAATGGGCGCCTGAAAGCGGTCGAGGCGAAAGGCAAATGACGTCAGGCGGGTTTGAAGGTCAGTGCGACGCCGTTGTTGCAATAGCGCAAGCCCGTCGGCGCCGGACCGTCCTTGAACACATGGCCCTGATGGCCGCCGCAGCGCGCGCAATGATATTCGGTGCGGGGCACGATCAGCTTGATGTCGGTCTTGGTGCCGAGCGCGCCGGGAATGTAATCCCAGAAGGAAGGCCAGCCGGTGCCGCTTTCGAATTTGGTGTCGGACTTGAAGAGATCGAAACCGCAGCCCGCGCAGGCGAAAACTCCCTCGCGCTTTTCATCGTTCAAGGGGCTTGTCCCGGCGCGTTCCGTCGCCTCGCGGCGCAGGACCGAATAGGCTTCCGGCGACAGGCGCTCTTTCCATTCGGAATTGGGCAATTGCCATTTATCGTAATCGGGGATGCTTGCGGGATCGGGATCTTTCGCCATGGCTTTATCCTGTGTTTGCACGCCGCAGCCCGCAGCGGCGCCGAGAAGGGAAAGGGTCAGATGGCGGCGGGTCAGTCGGAGCTTTGTCATGGCCGGGCGTAGTCCTTGCGCTTTGTTGCGTCAATCGCGCCTTCATCTAGCGCTTTCGGCGCTCACAGGGAACGTATCGCGAGTTCACAAAGCGGCGAGAGCAGGAGGAGCAGCCCGGCGTTGCGGTTCGATTTGAAGAGGCTGAGGCAGATATTGCTGTTGTGAATGTCGAGATGTTTCAACTGCCAGACGAAATGCGCCGCCGCCGGCAGAAGGGCGACGTAATAGATGACATGCGCGTGGATGATCGCTCCGGCGAGGGCGAAGAGCGTGATCGTCATGGCAAAGAAAAGACCGAGCGCGGGCATGGTTTTATCACCCAGCCGCAACGCCGTCGATTTGACGCCGATCAGCGCGTCATCCTCCGTATCTTGATGGGCGTAGATGGTGTCGTAAAACAGCGTCCAAAAAATCCCGGCGGCGTAAATGATGAATGCCTGCGCGTCGAGCTTGCCAGCCGGGGCGGCGTAGCCGACCAGGGCGCCCCAGTTGAAGGTGAGGCCCAGCCAGGCCTGCGGCCACCAGGTGATGCGCTTCATGAACGGATAAGCGGCGACAAGCGCCAGCGACCCGAGCCCGAGATAAATTGCGACGCGGTTGAACTGCAACAACACGACAAGGCCGATGAAGGAAAGAAAGACGAGGAAGCCCCAGGCCTGTTTCACAGAAATCTGTCCGGCGGGAATGGGGCGCAGCGCCGTGCGCTCGACCTTGGCGTCGAAATCGCGGTCGACAATGTCGTTATAGGCGCAGCCCGCGCCGCGCATCACATAGGCGCCGACGCTCATCAGGACGGCGTAATAAAGGAGATGAAGCCCGGCGAACCCACTCGCCGCCGCCATGGCGAGGCCCCAGAAACAGGGGATGAGCAACAGCCACGTCCCCACCGGCCGGTCGGCGCGCATCAGCCGCAGATAGGGCTGCGCGAAACCGGGCGCATGGTTCACCCAATTGCCGGGAACGGCGTCAGGGGTGGTGATGGGGGCGGTGTGGGTCATGGCGAGGGTGTAGCGCGGCTGCGGCGTGTTCGCAAAATGACGAATTGTCTAAGGAGACAAAATTTCTCCGTTCATTCCCGCGAAAGCGGGAATCCATGGCGGTGGATTGAGTGTTGGGAGCGCTTATTATGGGTCCCCGCTTTCGCGGGGATGAGCGGGGTGAGGGATGGCTTTTTGCGTCTACATTCTGGCAAGCAAGAAAAACGGCACGCTCTATATAGGCATGACCGATGATATCGAAAAACGCATGTGGGAGCACAAGAACAAAGCTTTCAAGGGTTTCACCGCGAAATATGGAGTCGATAAGCTTGTTTGGTATGAAGACCATGGAACACGTGAAAGCGCTTTCGCGCGTGAGCGCTCTATGAAGAAATGGAATCGGCAGTGGAAGATAGATCTGTTAGAGAAAGAAAATCCTTATTGGGAAGACTTGTCGGCTTCATGGTCAACCTAATCATGATCCAGTATGGATCTCCGCTTTCGCGGGGATGATCGGAGAAAAACAAGGCAAATGATTCCACGCCTTTACATCGACGGCCCTTTGCATTCAGGGCTTCCCGCACCTTTGTCGGCGGAACAGGTTCATTATCTGAAAAATGTCCTGCGTCGTGGCGAAGGTGATGAGCTGCGCCTGTTCAACGGTAAGGACGGCGAGTTCGCGGCGAGGATCGTCGAGCTGAAAAAGAAAGCCGGCGCCGCACATGTGGGCGAGAAGACACGCGAACAGGAAGCCGAGCCTGACCTGACGCTTTGCTTTGCGCCGGTAAAGCGCGGGGCGCTCGAAACCATCGTGCAAAAAGCGGTGGAGGTTGGCGCCGCAAGGCTGCAGCCCGTCATCACCGAACGCACCGTCGCGCCGAAACTCAACATTGAGCGCCTGCAGGCGATTGCGACCGAGGCGGCGGAACAGTGCGGACGGTTGACGATTCCCTCCGTAGACGAACCAATTAAATTCGCAAAAATGCTGGAGAGCTGGTCTGACGAGCGCAGGCTTTTGTTCTGTGACGAGGCGGGCGACGACGAAGAAGAGGAGTGGGGCGGCCGCCAAGGCCGCGCGCTTCCTGTGTTAGAGGCCCTAAAGAACGCCGAT
>JAUIEG010000446.1 GCA_030428745.1 Alphaproteobacteria bacterium | reverse complement strand
GGTCCAACCACTCCGTTTCCGTGAGCGTCGTCGGCAAGGACGACAACGGGATGGAGACCGACTATGACTATGATTCAAAAACCCATCTGAGCGATCTGAAAAGCGCCGCCGCCGTCGGAACAAACGCCGGGGAACGCACCGTGCGCCGCCTCAGCCCAAAGAAACTGAAAAGCCGCACCGCGCCCGTCATTTTCGACAACCGGCTTTCAAGCTCGCTCATCTCCCAGCTTGCCGGCGCCGCCAATGGCGCGGCGATCACCCGCGGCGTCAGCTTTCTCAAAAACAAGATGGGCGAGAAAATCTTCGCCGACGGAATCAATGTCATCGACGATCCGCATCGCCCGCGCGGCGCAGGCTCACGTCCCTTTGACGGCGAAGGCGTCGCCAATGGTCGCATCGACCTCATCAAGGACGGCGTTCTGACCGCATGGCTACTCAATAGCTCGCAGGCCGCACAGCTCGATCTTGAAACCAACGGGCGCGCGACACGCGGAACCGGCGGCGCGCCGGGATCGGGCCCGACCAATCTGACGCTTCAGCCGGGCGCCGTTTCTTTCGACGCTCTTTTGAAAGATGCGAAAGACGCCCTCTATCTCACTGACATGTTCGGCCCACAGGTGAACCCGAACACAGGCGACTATTCCGTCGGCTGCTCGGGCTTTTGGGTGGAGAACGGCGAAATCGCCTATCCGGTGAGCGAAATCACCATCGCTGGCAATATTCTTGAAATGTATGCAGGGCTTGTCCCGGCCAGCGACCTTGAAATCCGCGGGTCCGTCAACGCGCCGAGCGTCCTCGCGCCGTCGATGACCATTGCGGGCGACTAAAGAAATAGACGGAGCGTCTCATGAGCGACAAACAATTGCTGCATCTCGTCTTCGGCGGCGAGCTTGAAAATCTGGAAGAGGTCAAATTCCGCGACCTCGACAAACTCGACATCGTCGGCGTGTTTCCAAACTACGCCGCCGCTGAAAAAGCCTGGCGCGCAAAAGCGCAACAGACCGTGGATAACGCCCATATGCGGTATTTCATCGTCCACATGCACAAGATGCTCGATCCCGACGGCGACGGGAAGTTCTAGGCCGCGTGGCCGAACCCTTCACCCGCGAAGAATTTGAAACGCCGGAGGGCCGCAAGCGCGCCTTTCGCGACTTGATGCTGCGCGATCACGGGTTCCTGCGCACGGTCTATGACAACTCCCATGAGATCGCGCCGGGCAAAATGTGGCGCACCTACCAGCCCTCGCCGAAACATCTCGAACGCTGGGCCGCAAAGGGCGTTAAGACGGTCATCAATCTTCGAGGGCCAAAACCCTCGGGCCAGCTTTTCCTCGAAGAAGAGGCTTGTGAGCAACTTGGGCTGACGCTAATCAATTTCCGCGTCTATTCCCGCGAGGCGCCGTCAAAAGAAATCCTCCGCGGCGCGCGCAAATTGTTCGGCGAGATCGAATACCCCGCGATCATGCATTGCAAATCCGGCGCGGACCGCGCGGGCGTGATGGCGACGCTATTTCTGTTCTTTCATGAAGGGGTCCCGCTCGACGAAGCGCTCGATCAGCTGTCGTTCAAATACGGCCATGTGAAAGCCGGCAAGACCGGCGTCATCGACGCGGCCTTCGCGCGCTACATCGCTTACGCCAAGGACAAAGGGATTTCCCTTTCCGATGTGGACGCATTTTTCGGCTGGGTCGACCGCGACTATGACCCGGCGGAGGTGAAAGCGTCTTACCGCTCCAAAGGCTGGGGCGACTTGCTGACGGAAGTGGTCTTGCGGCGGGAATAGTTACGCCAGTTGCAACGCCGCCTGGCGCGCATAGGCGCCTTGGGCTTCCACTAGCTCGTCATGGGTTCCGGTTTCGACAATGCAGCCTTTGTCCATGACCACGATCATGTCGGCGTCTTTGACGGTGGAAAGCCGATGCGCGATGACAAGCGTCGTGCGGCCCGCGGTCAGGCGTTTCAGCGCGTCCTGAATTTTCGCTTCGGATTCGGCATCGAGCGCCGAGGTCGCTTCATCGAGCAAGAGGATCGGCGCGTCTTTCAGAAAAGCGCGCGCGAGCGCCACGCGCTGGCGCTGGCCGCCGGAGAGATTGGCGCCGCCTTCGCCCAGGACGGTGTCATAGGCGTCCGGCAATTGCGCGATGAAGTCATTGGCCGCCGCATTTTCAGCCGCCTGAATGATTTCCGCGCGAGACGCGCCGGGCCTGCCGAAAGCGATGTTTTCCAGCGCCGACATGTTGAACAACACTGCTTCTTGCGACACGAGCGCCATGCGCGCCCGCAGGGAACGCAGCGTCACCTGCGTGATATCTTCGCCGTCGATGAGAATGCGGCCCGATGTCGGCTCATACAAACGCGGCAGTAAATTCATCAAGGTCGATTTACCGGCGCCCGACGCTCCGACCAGCGCCACCATTTTGCCTGCTTGAATGTCGAGCGTGACGCCCTCCACCGCCTTGCTGGTATCGCCGTAAGCAAATGAGACATTGTCAAACCGGATGGCGCCCGGCCCTGGCGGCAAATCAAAAGCGCCCTCGGCGTTTGTGATAGTCGGTTGAGCGTCGATCAACGACAACATCCGTTCAAACGCGCCGAACCCTTCCTGCATCACGGCGTTCAGCGTGCCGAGCCCCCGCGCCGGTTGCGACAACAAAAGAAGCGCCGTCATGAAGCCGGTAAATTCGGAAAAACTCGTCGCGCCCGACGAAATCCGCCAGGCGACAACGCCAATGATCACCGCGACTGCGGCGGAGCCCGCAATGAAAATCACCGGCTCATTGAGCGCACGCGCATAGGCCATTTTTTTCAAAACAACCATGCGCTCGTCAAAAGCATCGCTCGCCCGCGCCCGCTCCAACGGCTCGATCTGATAGGTCTTCACCATGCGCGCACCGGAAACGCTTTCGCCGATCAACGCGGTTAGGTCGCCCGCCTGTTCCTGCGCCTTGCGCGAGGCGCCGCGCAGCATCTTCCCGATGCGGGCGACAAAAAGACCAACAAAAGCGTAGATCACAATGACAATGACGAAGAGCACGGCGTCGAACCACAGCATAGCGATGCAAAGCCCGGCAAAAGTAAGCGCATCGCGCACGCCATTGGCGATACGGTTCAAGGTTTCGCGCAGGACGGTGATGTCATTTGTGAACCGCGCCATAAACTGACCCGAGACCTCGCCGCGCAATTGCGCGAAATCGAGCGCAGTCATCTTGTCGAACATGTCGTTTTGCATGTCGCGAAGCGCCGAGAGCGCGGCCCCGGCGT
>JAUIEG010000445.1 GCA_030428745.1 Alphaproteobacteria bacterium | reverse complement strand
CGGGCCGGGCTTTTCCTCGGAAATTCTCGCCCGGCTCGGGGAGCCCTATGTCAGCGCCCGGGGCGGCAAAACCGGGCTCGGTCTCGGTTTTTTCATCGCCAAAACCCTTCTGGAATCAAGCGGCGCCACGATCCGCTTCGACAACCGCCCGCTTGAACACAGCGAGCGCAAAAGCGCCGGCGCATGGGTTCAGGCGGAATGGCCGTTCGCAGGCCGATCTTCTGGCCTAATTGCTTGAAATCCGCGCAAAAAAGCGCATTTATGGGGCGGATATTCCCGTGAAGAAAAAACACTCCAAATAAAGCCCGGTTAAAAGCATGACCAATCTCGACGAAGCCCGCGTAGACGACCAATCCCTGCCTGAAGACGCGACGCTTTTGATCGTCGATGATGACGAGCCCTTCCGCACAAGACTGGGCCGCGCGCTTGAAAAACGCGGCTTTCAGCCGATCCTCGCCGCCGGCGTCACCGACGCGCAAGCCATGATCAAGGATATTCCGCCAGCCTTCGCCGTGGTGGATCTCCGGCTCGAAGATGGCGACGGTTTGCAGGTGGTGGAGCGGATCCGCGAAAAGCGGGACGATTGCCGCGTCGTGATGCTGACCGGCTATGGCAATATCGCAACCGCCGTCGCGGCGGTGAAAGCGGGCGCCATCGACTATCTCTCCAAACCCGCAGACGCCGATGACGTCGAAAAAGCCTTGCTGGCGCGGCCGGGCCAGCGCCCTGCGCCGCCGGAAAACCCCATGTCAGCCGACAGAGTGCGCTGGGAGCATATCCAGCGCGTCTATGAGCTGTGCGACCATAATGTTTCGGAGACGGCGCGCCGCCTCGGCATGCACCGCCGCACGCTACAGCGCATTCTCGCCAAACGCGCGCCGAAATAGGCTTAAAGCCCCGTTTACCTAAACCCGCTTGCGGTGAACCGTGCGCAACACGCGGCAGGCCGGTCTCGCCGCGTGGCATTATGATTTGCCCTTCCCGCCTGTAATTGCCACAACCGGCGATACAGATTTTTCCAGAAGGGGTCTTCCATGCGTCATTTCCTGCCGATGCTCGCCGGCGCCGCCATGCTGGCGCTCGCGCCCGCCGCCGCGCCCGCCGCCGATATCGATCTTCCCTATGAAGAGTACACGCTCGACAACGGTCTCAAGCTCATTGTTCACGAGGACCGCAAAGCGCCGCTCGTCGCCGTTTCCATCTGGTATCATGTGGGCTCGAAAGACGAACCCGAAGGCAAGACGGGCTTTGCGCACCTGTTTGAACACATCATGTTCAACGGCTCGGAAAACTTCGACGATGACTGGTTCGGCCCTTTGGAAGAAGTCGGCGCCACCGGCCTGAACGGCACCACATGGTTCGACCGCACCAATTACTTCCAGACTGTTCCGACAACGGCGCTCGAACGCGTCCTCTGGATGGAATCCGACCGCATGGGTCATCTTCTTGGCGCGGTGACGCAGGAAAAGCTCGATGAGCAGCGCGGCGTCGTCCAGAACGAAAAACGCCAGGGCGACAACCAGCCTTACGGCATGATGGAATATTCAACGCTGGCCGGCCTTCTGCCTGCGGGCCATCCCTACAGCCACTCAACCATTGGCTCCATGGATGACCTTGAAGCAGCCTCGCTGGAAACCGCGAAACAGTGGTTCAAGGATTATTACGGCGCAGCGAACGCCGTGCTGGTTCTCGCCGGCGACATTGACGGCGAAACCGGCCGCGCGCTTGTCGAGAAATATTTCGGCGATATTCCCGCCGGCCCGCCGGTGACGCAAACAAAAGCGAATGCGCCGAAGCTCGACGTCAACAAGCGCGAAGTCATGTATGACCGCGTGCCGCAACCGCGCCTTGACCGCAACTGGGTGGCCCCGGGCCGCACGACGCGCGAGGCGGTGCTGCTCGATCTCGCCGCGCAAGTGCTTGGCGGCGGGAAGACATCGCGCCTTTACAAGCATCTCATTGACGATCTTCAGATCGCAACCTCCGCCACGGCGAACAACCAGGATCAGGAGCTGTTGAGTTTTTACTCCGTTACGGTGGACGCCAAAGCCGACGCCGACCGCGCCGAAGTTGAGCGCGAAATGGAAACTGTCCTCGCCGAATTTCTCGCCAAAGGCCCTACGGCGGATGAACTGTCGCGGGCGAAAACCAGCATCAAGGCGGACGTGTTGCGCGGCCTTGAGGAAATCGGCGGTTTCGGCGGCAAGGCGACTGCGCTCGCACAAGGCGCGCTCTACGCCGATGATCCCGGCTTTATTCTGAAACAGCTGGAATGGCTTGAAGAAGCGACCCCGAAAGAGGTTCTCAGCGCCGCCCGCGACGTCATGAACGCCGGTTATTACCAGCTCGACGTTCTTCCCTTCCCGGAATATTCGACCACCGCATCGACCGTCGATCGCTCGACCGGCCTTCCGGCGGTTACGACAACGCCGGATCTGGTCTTCCCCGAAATTCAGGAAACGACCCTGAATAACGGCGTAAAACTGGTGCTCGCCGAACGCCACACTATGCCGCTGGTTGAAATGTCGGTGCAATTCGACGCCGGTTATGCGGCGGATTCGATTGAAGGCGGCAAACTCGGCGCGTCTTCTTTCGCCGCATCAATGCTGGACGAAGGCACGGCGCGGCGCTCCGCCTCCGACATCGCCGAAGAACTTGAAGCCCTGGGCGCGACATTAGGCTCGGGCGCCAATCTCGACGTCAACGGCGTCAGCATGTCGGCGCTTAAGGAAAACCTGCGCCCGTCGCTCGACATTCTCGCCGACGTCATTCGCAATCCGTCCTTCGAACAATCGGAAATCGACAAACTGCGCGGACGCTGGCTCGCCGCCATCGAACAGGAAAAAGCAAACCCGGTTCAACTGGCGTTGCGCCTCCTGCCGCCACAGATCTATGGCGACGGACACGCCTACGCCGTGCCGCTCACCGGCTCCGGCACGGTCGCATCCATCAACTCATTGACCCGCGACGACCTCGTCGGTTTCCACGACAAATGGATGCGTCCCGACAACGCCACCATCTTCGTTGTCGGCGACACCACCATGGATGAAATCAAGCCGATGCTTGAGGCCGCCTTCAATCGCTGGTCGGCGCCCTCGACGCCGCTGCCGCAGAAAAACGTCGCGGAAGTCAAGCTTCCCGAGAACGGCAAGGTGATCATCGTCGACAAGCCCGGCTCGCCGCAGTCGCTGATCCTCGCAGCGCATGTGGCGCCGCCGTCAAACGCGCCCGATGCAATCGCCATCAACGCCATGAACGACATTATC
>JAUIEG010000444.1 GCA_030428745.1 Alphaproteobacteria bacterium | reverse complement strand
TTAGCGCGCAGATAATATTCCAGTTCATTGCTAAGGTGTCGCCTTATCCAACTTCTTCGCCTCGTCCCAAACCGCTTCCATCTCCTCAAGGCTGGCGTCTGCGAGTTTCTCGCCGCGTTCCGCAAATGTCTTTTCAATATGTTTGAAGCGGCGGATGAATTTTTCATTGGCCCTGCGAAGCGCGCTTTCGGGATCGATATCGAGATGGCGCGAAAGGTTGGCGAGCACGAACAGAAGATCGCCGAACTCTTCTTCGATGTGGTCCTTTTCGCCGCTGTCCATGGCTTCGTTTAATTCTTCTGTTTCTTCCGCAATTTTGTCGAGCACGGAGCGCGCGTCCGGCCAGTCGAAGCCGACGCGGCCCGCGCGCTTTTGCAATTTCACCGCGCGCGTCAGGCCGGGAAGACCCGCCGGCACGTCGTCGAGCAATCCGTCTTTGCCTTTGGCCTTGCGCTCTTGGGCTTTCTGGACTTCCCAGGCGTCGGTCTGTTCTTCGGACGAGCGCATATCCACATCGCCGAAAACATGGGGGTGGCGGCGGATCATCTTGTCGGCGATCGCCTGCGCCACATCGCCGAAGGTGAAGAGCCCTTCCTCCTTCGCCATCTGCGCATGGAAGACCGACTGGAAGAGAAGGTCGCCGAGTTCCTCCTTCAGCCCTTTCATGTCGCCGCGCTCGATGGCGTCGGCGACCTCATAGGCCTCCTCGATCGTGTAGGGCGCGATCGTGCGGAAATTCTGCTCAAGATCCCAGGGGCAGCCGCCATCCGGCGATCTGAGGCGCGCCATGACCTCGATCAAGGCGTCGATCTTGCGGGCGTCGTCTGATGGGCCGTGGGAGGATGTTGCATCAGTCATGGGCGAGACTCTTTGGTCTGACTACGGAAAAGGCGAAATCTGCTGCTGTCGACCCGATTAGAGAACAATCCCACCAAAGGCTACCTCCCGCCGGTCCGATAACCGGACAATACTTGCATTTAGCGCGAGGCTCGGTCATTCAGTCGAGCCTCAAAACAGTAGAAGGAATAACGTCCATGCCTATCCAGGAAGCCAAATATATCTGGCGCAACGGTAAGATGATCCCCTGGGCCGAGGCGACAACCCACGTAATGACCCATGGTCTCCACTACGGGACTTCGGTGTTCGAGGGGATGCGCGCCTACAACACAAAGCATAAGGGCGTAGTGGTATTCCGGAACCGCGAACATATTGAACGGCTGTTCTTTTCGGCGCGCGTCTATCGCATCGACATCACGAAATACTCCGTCGATGAGATCATGCAGGTCTGCAAGGATGTGGTGCGCGAGAATGATCTCGAAAGCGCCTATATCCGTCCCATCGCCTGGCTCGGCTATGGCGAAATGGGCCCGGCCTCTTTCGATGCGCCGTCGGAGCTTGCTGTCGCCGCATTCCCCTGGGGCGCCTATCTCGGCGAAGAGGGTTTAAAGAACGGCATTGACGTCGCGTTCTCAAGCTGGCGGCGCAACGCGCCCGGCACGACGCCTTCGGGCGTCAAGGCCGGCGGCAACTACCTGTCGAGCCGTCTTGTGTCGCAGGAAGCAAAGCTCGCCGGTTTCGCCGAAGGTCTGGGCCTCGCCCATGACGGCACGGTGTCAGAAGGCGCGGGCGAAAATATTTTCGTGGTGCTGAACGGCAAGATCTATACGCCGACCGCGGCGTCCTCGATCCTGTCCGGCATCACGCGCGACACGGTCATGACGCTGGCGAAGAAAGCCGGCTATGAGGTCGTCGAACAGTCGATCCCGCGCGAAATGCTTTACGCAGCGGATGAGGTGTTCCTCACGGGCACCGCCGCCGAGATCACGCCGGTGCGCTCTATCGACCGTCTGCCGGTGGGCAAGGGCAATCGTCCGGCCACGTCGCAAATTCAGGACATGTTCTTCGGCCTTTTCTCCGGGGAGACCAAGGACGAATGGGGCTGGCTCGACCCGGTGGCGTAACTTATCGATAGTCTAATTTTATTCTGAAGCGGCGGACAAACAATTAGCTTGTCTGCCGCTTTTGACTCCGTGGGATTGCACCCTATATTTTTATTTGAAGATTTAGCGGGTTAGTAATGCGCATCATGTTTCAAGCGATGATTGTTGCCGTTTTCCTTCTGGGCTGTAGCGGAGCATCTCAAGACAGTATGAACTTAACTGTCAAAGAATATGTCGCGAAGAAGAATAGATTGGACGGAAAGAACGTTGTAATTCGTGGATATCTGAGGCCATTGTTGCCACATATGCATATTGCAGAAACACACATTCCAAAGGCTCACGAACCTACGGCCTTTGTTTTCGACGACACTCCAGATAGACGTCTTGGAAACCCCGACGATGATGAGGGTTACATTTGCGCAGACCGGTATGTCGAACTGCATGGGGTTAGCGGTAAGATCGACCTCTTCCGCATTCGCGGTATTGCTGAGGTTGAAGCAATATACATCTTTAAAGATAGCTCCTTTTCCGGAGAAAAGGAGCTTTGTTACAGCAGTCAGGACTAAAGCTGGCGGATGTTCTACTCCTCCGCCTGCGGATCAAGGCGCAGCGCGTCCATCATCACATGGAAAATGTAGTTCTGTTCGACGACGCCGGAGAAGAGATAGGCGTCGGGGCCGGAGGCGTAGATGGTGACGTCCTGTCCGCCATGGGTTTCCGAGCCCGTGGGGACGAGAGATGGCTGTAAATAATCGACGCCGGCGACGGTTGCCTCATCGCCGATGGGCCGCTCCGCATGGTCGACGCCTTCATGATAGACCGACCCCGGACCATTAGCGTAGCCAAGTGTCGTATAGGGCTTGCCGTCTTCGGCTAGCATGAGCTTGTTCTCGCCCGCGTCGCTCACATAACGCACAAGGCCGAGGATGTCGTTGCCCTTGCCGGGATAGCCCGCAAAGGTCAGCGTGTGGCCGTGATCGGCGGTGACGATGATCAGCGTGTCCCGTGGATCGGTCATCTCGTAAGCGGCGGTGACGGCTTGTGAGTATTCCTGCGCGTCTTTCAGCGCACGGGCGGCGTTGCCCATATGGTGTGCGTGATCGACGCGGCCGGCCTCGACCATCAACACAAAACCATTATCGTTGCGCGACAGCACTTCGATGGCCTTTCGCGTCATCTCTTCCAGCGAAGGCTCGCCCGCCTTGTCATCTGCGCGGTCGGCTTCGTATTCCAGATGCGAGCTTTCAAACAGCCCCAGAACGCGCGGGTTCGTAGCGGGATCGATGGCGTCGAACTGCGCTTTGTTCCACACGAATTCATGGGCGTCGGATT
>JAUIEG010000443.1 GCA_030428745.1 Alphaproteobacteria bacterium | reverse complement strand
TAGCACGGCGGGGGAGGAAACCGCCGAGGCCAAGGGGGCCGTGCTATATGTTTGGAGTTGCGAAAAACAAGAGTGGCAACGTAGCTATGCTGACGGCGTTGATGACCCCGCTCGTTCTGGCGTTCGCCGGCGGCGGCGTTGATTTTTTCCGTTGGAACAATGAGCGCGCAAACCTGAAGCAGCTTGCCGATACGCTGGCGACACGCGGCGCCCGTGAATTTTTGCTTGCGAACGCGACGTCCTCCCAGATCGAAGCGGTTATCGATAGCGTACTTGAGTCTGGCTATGCGCAGAATTATGGATTCTCATCCGTCGTGAGCGAAGTCTCGACCGATCTGGCTGAAGGCGCAGTCACCGTGAAGCTGACCATGCCGCCTTCGCAAGGTCTCATCCTCACAAATTATGTGCCTTTCAAACTTGACCATGAAATTACGTCGACGGCGGTCGCCTTGGGCGGCATGAATGTCTGCGTCGTTGCGCTTGAAGATCTCGATCGCGGCGCCATTTCGGTGACGACGAATTCGAAACTGCTTGCTGATGAATGTTCGATCATGTCGAACTCCATTTCCACCGAAGGCGTTGTGTCGGGCGGTTCGTCCAGGATTGAAGCCGGCATGATCTGTTCGGCCGGCGGCGCTTATGGCCGCGAAAATAATTTTGCGCCAATGCCGACAATGGATTGCCCCGCCTATGCCGATCCTTTATCCGAGCGCGCCGCGCCAAGCGTTGGCTCCTGCGATTTCATTGACGCTGAATATGGCGAGTTGATTGACGATGTCGTTGGCGCAGCTGCGGATACTGGCAAGAACCTCATTGCCCAGGCCGCGAAAGGCCATGGCGGCGGCAAAGTCAATAAACTGATTAACGGCGCTGGTTTGAGCGCGACCACCTATACGCTCGATCCCGGCGTTTATTGCGGCGGCCTGACGGTCGGGTCGCTGGCGAATGTCGAACTCAACCCTGGAATCTATATCATCAAGGATGGGCCGCTGCTGGTAGGACTTGGCGGCAAAGTCTCTGGTGAGAATGTTTCCTTCTATCTCACCGGCGCCGACTCGACATTTTTCTTCGGCCCGGAAGCAGTGCTGAGCCTGACTGCGCCGAAGCTCGGTTCGCTTGCCGGCATTCTCTTCTTTGAAGATCGCAGCGCTCCGGAGGGCCGAGTGCATCGCATTCTTTCCGACGATGCGCGTGTCTTGCTCGGCACGTTTTATCTGTCGCGCGGCGTGTTGATGGTGGCGAGCCTTCTGCCCGTCGCCGACCAGTCCGCCTATACGGCGATCGTCGCGAGGAAGCTTCAGATGGCGGGCAATCCGACGCTCGTGCTCAACGCCGATTACGCCGGCACCGACATTCCGGTTCCCGAAGGCGTCGGCCCCGTGGGCAGCACGGTTTTCCTCAGAGAGTAGGGACTCCGGCGCCGGCTTCGTAATTAACCACCTTTACTCATATAATTTTATCGATTGCCGTCGCATTTCCTCAGACGCTGAATGAAAGGTAGCGGTTTGTTTTCTGCTATTACGGATAAACGCGGAAACGTGGCTATTGTCAGCGCGCTTTTTTTGCCGCTATTGCTTGCTTTTGCAGGCGGCGGCGTTGACTTTTTTCGCTGGAATGGTGAGCGCACCAACCTTAAACAGCTCGCTGACACTTTGGCGACGAGAGGCGCACGCGAGTTTCTCCTTGCCAACGCCTCAACTTCTCAGATTGAAGCTGTCATCAATAGTGTTCTTGAGTCCGGCTATGCTCAAGAGTACGGCTTTGAGTCCGTAACAAAGAACATCTCGATTGATGAAAACGAAGGTGCGGTGACGGTGCGCCTGACCGCGCAGCCTTCAAACGGACTTATCCTCACCAACTATATGCCGTTCAAAGCGCAACATGAGATCACATCCACGGCGGTCGCCATGGGCGGCATGAATGTCTGCGTCGTCGCATTGGAAGCTACCGGGGATGGTGCTGTTTCGGCGATGACGAATTCACAGTTGCTTGCCGAGGAATGCTCGATCATGTCGAATTCTTCTTCGACACAAGGTGTGGTGTCGAGCGGTTTGTCGACTATCGAAGCGGGGTTGATCTGTTCAGCCGGCGGGGCCATTGGGAGTGCAGCAAGTTATGCTCCGCAGCCGACTCTGGACTGTCCGGTATATGAAGACCCGTTGTCACAACGTGCTGCTCCTGGCGTGGGCCCGTGTGATTACTATGACGCGGCGTACGGAGAACGTGTAGACGAGGTGGCGACGGCCGCGACCTCGGAAATCGTCTCAACGGCGACCTCAGTTGTTGGCGGCGTCGGCGGCGGCCTTTTAGGGGGCGCTCTCGATCCCGTATCTGATATCGGCGAAGGATTGCGAACGACCTACACGCTTGATCCTGGCGTTTATTGCGGCGGTCTCGTCATCGGAGCTTTCGCTGATATCCAGCTTAATCCGGGGGTCTATATCATAAAGGACGGACCACTGGCCGCAGATATCGGCGCATATATTACTGGAGAGAACGTATCGTTTTTTCTTGTTGGCGATGAAGCGACATTCTATTTCGGTCCGGAAGCAAAAATCAGCCTGACGGCGCCGAATGAGGGCCCGCTTGCCGGCGTTCTCTTCTTTGAAGACCGCAGCGCTCCGGAGGGCCGCGTGCATCGCATTCTTTCCGACGATGCGCGTGTCTTGCTCGGCACGTTCTATCTGTCGCGCGGCGTGTTGATGGTGGCGAGCCTTCTGCCCGTCGCCGACCAGTCCGCCTATACGGCGATCGTCGCGAGGAAGCTTCAGATGGCGGGCAACCCGACGCTCGTGCTTAACGCCGATTACAGCGCTACTGATATTCCGGTGCCAGAGGGCGTCGGTCCCGTGGGCGGCACGGTTTTCCTCAGAGAGTAGGCGGCGAAGCGGGGCTGCTCGGCCCCGCAATCGTCAGTTGAAAACGGGCCCGCAGAATTCAACAGAAATGTTGAATTCTTCGCTTTTTTCCAGTGTTGGTGAATAGTTATCCACGGGTTTCAAAGCCGGGCTATAGTCAGGCTTGGTGGTCGAACGTCCCGGTTTGACCACAGACCGGACGCGGCCTAGAGCCATGGCGCACAGATTGGGAAAGCAGGGCATGAGCATGCAGAAGACAGCCGCCATTCTCGCCATCGGCGATGAACTCCTTTCGGGGCGCACGCGCGACGCGAATATGCATTATCTCGCGGGCTGGTTGACCGAGCGCGGCGTCGCGCTGACGGAGGCGCGAGTGGTGCCCGATGACGCCGCGATGATCGGGGATGCGTTGAACG
>JAUIEG010000442.1 GCA_030428745.1 Alphaproteobacteria bacterium | reverse complement strand
TCTCCCTCGACAGTCCGCATGAAATGCGCCAAGTCCATTAGCAGCCTGCCCACTTTCGGGCGTCGCTGACGAACGCCATTCATGCTGAATTTCCGCCCTGTCTTGCTGGTTACGGGCGCGCTGGTCGCCGCGCTGGGCGTGATGATGCTCATCCCCATGCTGGCGGATCTCCTCGCGACAGCGGAGGTCCACCGCGCGGACTGGTCCGCCTTCGCAATCGGCGCCTCGGCGGCGGTTCTGATTGGCGGCGGCGCGGCGGCCGCGAGCTGGGGCCGGATCGAAACGATTTCCTTACGCGAAGGGTTTCTCCTGACATCGTCCAGCTGGCTGGCGCTTGTCGTTTTCTCGGCCATCCCTCTCGCGCTCGGCGAGATGGAGCTATCCTATACGGACGCATTTTTCGAAGCGATGTCGGGCATCACGACAACCGGTTCGACGGTCGTCAGCGGTCTTGATGACGCGCCTCCCGGCTTTTTATTGTGGCGCTCCATGCTGCAATGGTTCGGCGGCGTTGGCGTCATCATCATGGCCTTCGCCGTTCTGCCCGCGCTGAAAGTCGGCGGCATGCAGATTTTCAAAAACGAAGCCTGGGACACGTCGGAAAAATACATCGCCAACGCCGCGCAATATTCGCTCGGCCTCAGCGGCATCTATGTTTTTTTCACCATTGCCTGTTTCATCGCCCTGTGGGGCTTTGGCATGCCCGCCTTCGATGCGCTTAATCACGCGCTGACGGCGATCTCCACAGGCGGCTTTTCAACCAAGGACGCTTCCGTCGGCGCCTTTCTAACCGTCGGCCGTGCGCCGTTGGACCTCGTCATCACGGTCTTCATGGTGATTGGGTCCCTGCCCTTCGGCATCTTCCTCATCGTCATCATGCGCGGCGCCTGGAAAAGACTGTTCACGGACAGTCAGATCCGGTTCTTTGCGCTGACCATCCTCGTTTTGACGCTCGCTGTGATGGTCGACGTCATTGAGGCCTTTGGTCATCTGGGGCTATTCACCGCCTTCCGCATGGCGATTTTCAATGTCGTGTCGATCCTCACCGGCACGGGTTACGCCACCACCGATTACGACGATTGGGGCCCCTTCGCGATCGCGTTCTTTTTCTGCATCATGTTTGTGGGCGGTTGCGCCGGCTCAACATCCTGCGGGATGAAGATCTTTCGTTTTCAGGTGGCCCTCGCCGCGCTTGTTCTTTATGCGCGGCGCCTTGCGCATCCCAATGGCGTCTTTGTGCAGCGCTATAACGGACATCCGCTCACTAACGACGTGTTCGTTTCGGTGTTGAGTTTCTTCTTCGTCTATTTCGCGATCTTCGCGACGCTCGCCGTCTTTCTGTCTGGTCTTGGCCTCGACACGCTGACGGCGATTTCATCCGCAGGAACGGCGGTGGCGAATGTCGGGCCGGGCCTTGGCGATATCGTCGGACCGGCCGGCAATTTCGCCACTCTTCCCGACGCCGCCAAGCTGGCCATGTCAGCGGGGATGCTGCTTGGCCGGCTCGAATTTTTCACGATCCTCGTCCTGTTCTCGCCGGCCTTCTGGCGCGGGTGATCAAACGAACGACTAAAGGTTTTGCGCGTTAAAGGTGTCGCAAGCGTCAACGTTGCCGGTGCGATAGCCTTCGGTGAACCAGCGCTGGCGCTGCGCCGACGAGCCATGGGTGAATTTTTCCGGCCGCACCTCCTGGCCGGCGCTGCGCTGAAGAGCGTCATCGCCAATCACCTCCGCCGCCTTGAGGCCTTCGGCGATATCGCCTTCATCCAGAAACTGACCCATGCGGTCGGCGTAATGGGCCCAGACGCCCGCGTAACAATCGGCCTGCAGCTCCATCATCACCTGATAGGCGTTGGCCTCGGCTTCGCCGCGGGCGCGCTGTTGCGCCGTGCGGACCTGGTTGGAAATTCCCGTCACCGTCTGCACATGATGGCCAACCTCATGGGCGATCACATAGGCCGCCGCGAAATCGCCCGGCGCGCCGAAACGCTGCGCCAGTTCGCGGAAAAATCCGACATCGAGATAAAGTTTCTGATCGGCGGGGCAGTAAAACGGCCCGGTTCCTGAGGATGCAAAGCCACAGCCCGACTGCGTGCTGCCGGAAAACATGACCAGCGTCGGCTCAGGGTAATCGGACCCGGCCTCCTGAAACAGGCGGGACCAGACGTCTTCGGTTTCCGCCAGCACGGCGCGGACAAATTGCGAGGATTCGTCGTCTATGGGTTCGGCCTGCTGCTGGCCGACGCCGCCGCCCTGAAGCAAGGCCATGGGATTGACCCCGGCCATATAGAGGCCGACGCCGACGACGCCCACAAGGAGGAGCCCGCGGATGCCGAAGCGGCCGATGATCAGGCGCAAGAGCATGAGGAGGATCCCCGCCCCGCCCGCAGCGGCCGCGCCCCGGCGGTCTTCCACATTGCGGCTCTGGCGCCGCCCCTGCCATTTCACCATCGTCGCATCTCCCGCCCCAGCCCGTTAAACCTCGGGCCCGTTAACCCTTGAATTTGACCGCTAATAAGCCGCAAAGACCGGCGCCTGTCGAGCCCTCAACCCCTCGCGGCGTTGATGGTTCCGCGCTGCGCCTTGACTTGGCGGCGCCCACATAGGACTTTCGGGCCTCACCCAATGGGGGGACATCGGGGGTTGTTTCATGTCCGGAACCGGTGACGCTGTAAGACTTGCGGCGGCGTTCATCACCGCAGCGCTGTTTGGCGCGGCCATCGCCTGGCCGCAGGGCGGCGCAAAGTTCGCCGAGCACGCTCAAGGTTTCGCGGCGCGCGCGGATGGCGCGCCTATGGAAACGCGCGCCTGCGCCATTGGCGAGTCTGTGCTTTCCGGGCCGTTCGCCCCGCTGGACGATGTTCTGTCAGTGTCGCCGCTGGGCGGCGTGACGGCGCCAGGCGAAGCCCTGCCGGCCCCTTATATCCGCATCAACACCCGGTCCGGCGAGCAGGCCTTTGAGCGGCGCACAACCAACGCCCTCGCCCCCGCCAAAGCCGACATCGTCGCAATCGAAAGACGCACCCTGCGCGACGCTTATGGCCGCGCCACGGGCCCGTCCTGGACCGTTCATTTCCGCGGCTGCGGCGATATCTCGTTTTACTATGACCGCATCGACCGCATTGATGACGCCATTCTTGAGAAAGCCGGCGGTCTTGTCGCCTTCACCGAATTCGGCACGCCCGATCACATGGGCGTTGAAACCCGCATCCGCGTCTCTGTCGGCGACATCATCGGCGCCAGCGATGGTTTTGACATTGGACTACACGATCCCGACGCCACA
>JAUIEG010000441.1 GCA_030428745.1 Alphaproteobacteria bacterium | reverse complement strand
TTTGTTTTCCTGCGCTTTGCATTTTTCGTGGTTCAAGTCCTTATCCTGATCTTCTGGCTCTTGAAGCTTTTCCACCACATCTGAGCGAGTTTCGGGAACCACCAGACTTTTTTCCTGTTCGGTGAACAACGCCCGGATTGGGCGCCGTTACAGGGGAAGATGATGAGATATGCGATTTTACTCGCGGCGAGTTCCGCGCTGGCTATCGGCTGCGCGCGGGATGAGCCCGTTGAAAACGAACCGAAACCCGGCGAAATCGTCGAGGAAAGCGCAGACGACGTCGGTGAAGGCGCTGCCCGTATTGGCGAAGAAATTTCCGCCGCCGCCGGCGAAGCCGCCGACTCGGCCGGGGACTTCATTGAAAATGAACTGTCCCAGGCCAACGCCCGGGGCTTCACAGTGCGCAATATCATTGGCGAATCCGTGCGCGGCGAAGACCGCTTGGCGATCGCCGAGATTGACGACCTCCTGTTCAGCCGCGATGGCTCCCTGCGTGCTGTTGTACTGAAAGATGGAGCATTTCTGGGCCTTGGCGGTACACCGGCGACAATCACCGCAGACCGGTTCGCGTTCGCCATCAGCGGCGACGGCGATATTGCTGTCACAGTGGCCATGACGGATGGCGAGCTTCGCCAGATGACCCAATCCCTCGCCTATCATCCCACGGGCGGCCTGATTGAAAACCCTGGCGATATGATGAGTGTATCGGAATTGATCGGGGCGCCCGTCGTCAACGAAAATGGCGATAAGGTTGCGGACATGTTTGACATTATTCTTGCCGATCCCGGTCGCTTTGAAACGGCTGTTCTGTCCGTGGGCGGGCTCGGCGCGCTCGGCAACCGCCTTGTCTCTGTGGATATGACGTCACTGCTTGTTGACGACAACACCGGCGTCATCCGCGTGGTTGCGGCGCCTGACTTCGACGCTATGCCCACATTCGAATATTGATTTTAGGAGGCTGGCGGCCTTACCTGTCGGAA
This sequence comes from Alphaproteobacteria bacterium, assembly GCA_030428745.1. GTDB lineage: Bacteria > Pseudomonadota > Alphaproteobacteria > Caulobacterales > Parvularculaceae > Hyphococcus. The sequence continues at coordinate 2,315 of JAUIEG010000441.1, read as the reverse complement.
AACAAACACGAGGTTTTCCGTGGTGAAGTCCGCCGGCTCTAAAGCCCCAAGTCTCCAGGCGCCCAACCTTCCAACCTATTGCCTTTGGGCGCCGCTCGATGACGCGGTCTATCGTAACTATCACGACACAGAATGGGGCGTGCCGGAATATGATGACCGGGCGCTATTTGAAAAATTGATCCTTGACGGATTTCAGGCCGGCCTCTCCTGGCGAACGATCCTTTACAAACGTGATAATTTCCGCAAAGCCTTTGACGGCTTTAACCCGGAAAAGATTGCGCGCTACTCACCGAAAAAGATCGAACGGCTGATGAACGATGCAGGCATTATCCGCTCATCCACAAAGATCAACGCCGCGATCGGCAACGCCAAGGCGTATCTCGACATCATGGAGACAAGACCAGATGGTTTTTCCGGCCTGCTCTGGGATTTTGTCGATGGCGAGCCGATGGTCAATAAAGTGAAAAACTATCGCGACCACCAGGTGAAATCGCCGGAGAGCGAGGCCATGGCGAAGGAGCTCAAACGCCTTGGCTTCAAATTCTGCGGACCGGTGATCGTCTACGCCTTCATGCAGGCGGTCGGGATGGTCAATGACCACGAGACGGCCTGCCCGCGCTGGAAAGCAGTGCAGAACCTCGCCCGCTAGGCGGGTTGCGCCGGAAGGGCGAAGGGCGCAAATTGCCGGAAACAACATTTCCGGAAACGCCCCATGTCCAATCCTGTCGCCGCTGACGTGCGTATCGTCGCCACCGGCCTTTACACCCCGCCCCATGCGATTTCGAATGAGGAGCTGGTAAGCGCCCTCAACGCCTATGTCGCCGACTTCAACGACAAGAACGCCGCCGCCATCTCCGCAGGCGACATAGAACCGCTGCAACCATCATCGCCTGAATTCATCGAAAAGGCCTCCGGCATCAAATCGCGCTTCGTGGTGGATAAGGACGGCATCCTCGATATCTCCCGGATGGCGCCGAAAATCGCGCCGCGCCCCAACGAAGACCTTTCCCTGCTCGCTGAAATGGCGGTGACCGCGGCGCGCGACGCTATGCGTGCGGCGGACCTCAAGCCGCAAGACATAGACGGCGTCATTTGCGCGGCCTCGAACATGCAACGCGCCTATCCTGCGATCGCCGTTGAAATTCAGGATGCGCTCGGCATTGACGGTTTTGCTTTCGACATGAATGTCGCCTGCGCATCTGCGGCTTTCGGTATAGAAACTGGCCTCGGCCTCATCCGCGCGGGCGCGCGCCGTATCCTTATGGTCAACCCGGAAATCTGTTCGGCGCATTTGAATTTCCGCAATCGCGATTGCCATTTCATTTTCGGCGATGTGGCGACGGCCGTGATCCTGGAACGTAATGAAGGCGCGGCAGCTGGCGAGTCGTGGGATATTCTGGGAACACGCCTCAAGACGAAATTCTCCAACAATATCCGCAACAATTTCGGCTTTCTCAATCACTGCGAAAGAGAGACCGGCGCGCCCGCCGACCCGCAGACCGACCCAGCGACGGACAAGCTGTTCATGCAGGAAGGCCGCAAGGTTTTCAAAGAAGTGGTCCCGATGGTCAGCGAACTGATCTCCGGTCACTTGAACGACGTCGGCGTCGCGCCCGAAGAGGTCAAACGTTTCTGGCTGCATCAGGCCAACCTCGCCATGAATGAATTTATTGCTCGGAAGGTCCTTGGCCGCGATGCTACCCGCGAGGAAGCGCCGGTCGTGCTCGACGAATACGCCAACACTTCCTCAGCAGGATCGATTATCGCTTTTCACAAACACAAGGCCGATTTCAAACCCGGCGAGATCGGCGTCATTTGCGGCTTTGGGGCGGGCTATTCCGCCGGATCGGTCATCATCCGCAAAGTGGCTTAATCGGGCCTTCACTATTCCCGCGACAATGTTAAGACGACTGGAATAGCCAGCGTAGAAAGACGTAATGACCAATTATCTGCATAAGGGCGATTTGCCGGAAGGCCTTAATCTTGGCTCCGTCGTGGCGATCGATTCGGAGACCATGGGACTCATTCCCAACCGTGATCCCTTATGCGTGGTGCAGCTTTCCGCCGGCGACGGCGACGCCCATCTCGTTCAGCTCGATCGCCAGACCTACGACGCCCCGCGGCTCAAAGCCCTGCTCGCCGACCCAAAAGTGTTGAAAATCTTCCACTTCGCCCGGTTTGACGTCGCCGCCTTCAAACAATGGCTCGGTGTCGAAACGGCGCCTGTCTATTGCACCAAGATCGCCTCGAAGCTCTGCCGCACCTATACGGACCGGCACGGGCTCAAGGATGTCTGCCGCGAACTCCTCGGGGTC
>JAUIEG010000440.1 GCA_030428745.1 Alphaproteobacteria bacterium | reverse complement strand
TCAAAGCTCGCCTGATCGGTATAGGTCACCACCGCAGCATTCGCGCCGGAAACAATGGTGAACAATGCGGCCCCCGCCGCAACGCAATTTTTGAACATGTCGACTTTCTCCAACACAACAGTAAGGAGCGCATAACAACGCATCGCCCCCCCATCATCATCAAAATTGATGACCCCGCCTTTTCGCGGAAAATGTCTCCAGAACGTCGGCGGCGACAATTTCCAGCGGTTAACGGCACGGCTCCCCCTTGAACCTCACTGTTTCGTGGCTTTCTGCGAGGGGTCTTTGAGTGGATTTTCAGCCGGAAATCTGGGAAAAGTAGAGCCTGAGAAACTCACGCGACTTGGAAAAACAACAGAAAAAACAAATAGATAGCATGTCTGATCTTGGATGCGCCCGGTTTGCTTCCTATATGGATATGGCAAACGCCCGAAAGAGGCGTCCATTCCCTGGGGCAATCCGACCGAACAACAAGAGCCGCGCCCGTGTTAAACTATGCGCCAGCCCGATCCGCTGGCGTTCGAAAGAAAGATGATGCGCATATGAGCAACGCACTGACCACCACTGGCGCCGCCCTCACCCCTGAGGGCAGCCTGTCGCGTTACCTGGCGGAAATCCGCAAATTCCCCATGCTGGAAAAGGATGAGGAATATATGCTCGCGAAACGCTTCGCCGAGCATGAAGACCCGGACGCCGCGCAAAAGCTGATTACGTCGCATCTTCGCCTCGTGGCGAAAATCGCCATGGGCTATCGCGGCTATGGCCTGCCGATCGGCGAGGTTATCTCAGAAGGCAATGTGGGCCTGATGCAGGCTGTGAAGCGGTTCGACCCGGAAAAGGGTTTCCGCCTCGCCACCTACGCCATGTGGTGGATCCGCGCGTCTATTCAGGAATATATCCTGCGCTCGTGGAGCCTTGTGAAAATCGGCACCACCGCCGCGCAGAAAAAACTTTTCTTCAATCTCCGCAAAATCAAGGGCCAGATCGACGCCGTCGATGAAGGCGATTTGAACCCGGAGCAGGTGGAGCACATCGCCACCAAGCTTGGCGTCACCAATGACGACGTCATTTCCATGAACCGACGCATGTCTGGCGGCGAAGCCTCCCTGAACGCGCCCATGGGCAAGGACGCCGAAGGCGGCGGCGAATGGCAGGACTGGCTGGTCGATGAAAACGCCGTCAATCCGGAATCGAAACTCGCCAATGAAGACGAATATGACATGCGCATGGGGCTTCTCGAAGAAGCGCTGGCGACCTTGAATGAGCGCGAGCAGCACATCCTGACCGAGCGCCGCCTGAAAGATAATCCGGCGACGCTGGAAGAGCTTTCGCAGGAATATGGCGTCAGCCGCGAACGCGTGCGCCAGATCGAGGTGCGCGCTTTTGAAAAGCTGCAAAAAGCCATGAAGCGCATGGACAAGGACGCCAAACAGGCGACCGTGGAAGCCGCCGAGGCGCATGGCGCCTAGAACATCCGGTCTCTAGTTTTCCGGGGGCGCGCCTTCGTCGGGGATGTCCCGCTTCGGCCGCATATTCGCCTGTTGCTCGATTTCCGAATCGATTTCCGCGCCCACCAGAAACACAAAAGCGGAAACCCAGAACCACATCATCAAGACAATCACCGCGCCGATGGAGCCGTAGGTTTCATTGTAGTTCGCGAAATTTTGCACATAGACGGAAAAAAGCACCGAGGCGACGAGCCACAACACTACCGCCGCGCCGGCGCCGGGACTGATCCACTGCCATTGCGGGCTCTCGCGCGCGGGCGCAAATTTATAAAGCGCGGCGATGCCGAACCAGGCGCCGAGAAACAGGATCGGCCAGCGCACATAGCCGATGATCGGGTCGAGGATTGAGCCGAGGCCGATAAAGCTCAGCAAAACCGGCACAATCGCGATGGCGGCGAGCGCCGTCACGAACCCGACCGCCACGGCGAATGTCATGGCCAGCGCCTGTACGTTGAAGATCAGGAAATTCCGCGTTTCCTTTTCATCATAAACGATGTTCAGCGCCTGCATGATGGCCTTCGTGGCGCGGGACGCACTGAAAACGGTGATGGCGAGGGAAACCAGCAGCGCGGCGCTGACGGCGCGGTCGTCACTCGCCGCCACGTCTATGGCCTGCGCCCTCAGCGCAAGCACAACATCGCTCGGCAGGACCGGCGAGAAACGCGCTATCTGCTGGGAAATCTCCAGCGGATCGGCGATCAATCCCCATAACGATACAACGACGGCGATGCCGGGAAAGATCGCCAGCAACGCATAAAACGCGATGCCGGCGGCGGTCCGCGCAAGCCGGTCATTATTGATTTGCCCGAAAACCCGGCCCGGCAGGCGGCGCCAGTGACGCCCGGTCAGCATTCTATAGGCCGGGGGACGGTTCTTGTCAGATACAGCGCGCCTTTGCTTCCGGTCGGCTTCATCCACGACGGTCTCCATTCTGTAAGAACAATGACGGCCCCGGAAAGTTTCTGTCAGGAGGGAGTATTCTCACCGTCATCGGCCGCATGGCCGTCGAGATGACGCTGCGCCTGTTCCTGCTCGGTTTTCGATTTTTCGCGCTCAGCCTTGCTGCGCCCGAATTTAACACGGTTTTCTTCGGCGCGTTTCTCTTTTTCCTCGCGCGACTTCTTTTTGCGGAATTTGTTGAGATTGACGATCTCGGTCAAAGTCCGACCTCTTCACAGATTTTCTTGCCGAGCTGTTCTTTCAGCTGCTTGCCGGGAACTTCTTCAACATCATCCTTCGGCAGCTTGCCAAGCTGAAACGGTCCGTAGGCGGTGCGAATGAGGCGGTTCACCTGAAGATCGAGATGACGCATCACATTCCTGACTTCGCGGTTCTTGCCTTCATTGATCGACATCGTGATCCAGACATTGCCGCCCTGCGTCTGATCAAGGGTCGCGCGCACCGGACCATACTGGACGCCGTCAATTTCAACGCCGTCTTTCAGACTGTCGAGCCTGTTCTGCGTGACGCGGCCATAGGCGCGAACGCGATACCGCCGGGTCCAGCCCGTCGAGGGCAGTTCAAGCCGCCGCGCGAGCGCGCCTGAATTGGTCAGCAGCAAAAGCCCTTCCGTGGTGAGATCGAGCCGCCCCACGGAAATGACGCGGGGCAGGCGCCCGGCCAGCGCGTCAAACACCGTCTCGCGCCCTTGCGGATCTTTGTGCGTCGTCACCAGCCCGTCCGGCTTGTGATACCGCCAGAGCCGCGCCTTCTCCGGCTGGCCGACGCGGGTGCCGTCAATGCGGATGTCCATATCCGGCGTCACCTTGAAGGCTGGCGTCGTCAGG
>JAUIEG010000439.1 GCA_030428745.1 Alphaproteobacteria bacterium | reverse complement strand
GCGCCTTTTCGCCGGGCGCAAGATCGGCGAGGCCCATATCCTCGATGGTGAGGGCGCCGCGGCCCGGCTGATTATCGGGATCGACGCCGCCCGCCTCATTCGGCCGGTAACCGCCAGTGCCTGACAGGGCCGGATCAAAACCGAAGAGCCGAAGCCCCTGGGGCGCATTCACATCGCCTGTGTTGGCCCCGGTATTATCCGCATTGCGGAAATGCCAGCCATAAAGCTGGCGCGGGTTCGGGGCGCCGCGCAGGGGCGGCGTCATCTGCGTCAGGTCAAGACCGTTTTCATCGAGAAGACGCACATCCCACCCATGGGGCGCGCGCTTCAACTGAAAGGTCCATCCCGGCCCTTCCAGAACTTCGTTGTAATCGCGGTTTCCCGCGACTTCCCGTGATGAAAGCATCGCCGCGCTGCGGCCATCAGCAGGCTCGCAGGGTTGGGCGTTGGCAGATGAAAACACCGCCATGACAAACATGGCGGCAGTGATGACTATTCGCATTGGGTTTCTCCCCCCTCCCGTTGCGCTACGCTTTCAGCACAGCCTCCGCCGCATCGGCGAAAATGTCGAGCCCTTCGTTCAGCATCTCGTCGGAGATGACCAGCGGCACGAGCGATCTGAGGCATTGCGCATAAGCGCCGGCGGTCGTCATGATGAGACCGCGCTGGCGCGCCTCAGCGAGGATCGCCCCGGCGACATCGCCATTTGGCTGTGAAGGATCGCCGTCTTTCACGAACTCAACGGCGCACATGCCGCCGACCCGGCGCACATCGCCGATCACGCCTTTGCCGACGCCTTCGCCGAGCTCACGCCAGCGTTTTTCGGTTTGCGCGCCGATCTCTTCCGCACGCGTCAACAGGCCCTCTTCTTCAATGATCTCGAACACGGCGAGCGCGGCGGCGCAGGCCACCGGGTTGCCGCCATAGGTCGATCCCATAGAGCCCGGCACGACCTTGTCCATCAGCTCCGCTTTGCCGACGAGCGCCGAGAGCGGCAACCCCGCCGCGATCGACTTCGCAACGCAAAGGAAATCCGGTTCGACGCCCATTTTCTCAAAGGCGAAATATTTGCCCGTGCGGCCCATGCCCGACTGGATTTCATCGGCGATCAGCAAGATGCCGTTGTCATCACACTTTTTGCGCAAGCCTTCGAGGAATTCCTTCGGCGCCGGGTTGAACCCGCCCTCACCCTGAACCGGCTCGACAATCATCGCCGCCACTTCATTAGCGTTGATCATGGTTTTGAAGATGTGATCGACGCTCGCCAGCGCCTCTTCGACCGAAACGCCGTGATAGGCGTCCGGATATTCAGCGTGAAAAATCGCGGGCACATATGGACCGAACCCGACTTTATACGGTTTCGATTTGCCGGTGAGCGTCGTCGCTAAAAGCGTGCGGCCGTGAAAGGCGCCGGAAAAAGCGATCACGCCCGGACGGCCGGTAATCTGGCGCGCAAATTTCACCGAGTTCTCGACGGCTTCGGCGCCGGAGTTGAAGAGCGCGGTTTTCTTTTTGGTCGGGCCCGGCGCGATGCGGTTCAGCTTTTCGCAGACTTCCACATAGCTTTCATATTGCGCGATGCCGAACGCCGTGTGGATGAAGTTTTCTGTTTGTTGCTTGACCGCCTCGACAACTTTCGGATGCGCATGACCGACATTCAGAACGCCGATGCCGCCGATAAAGTCGATATAGCGCTTGCCCTCAACGTCCCAGAGTTCCGCGCCTTTCGCGCGCGCCGCATAAATTCCCGATTTCGACGGCAGACCCACAGGGCAGGCCTCGTCGCGCCGCGATTTCAGGCTTTCATTGGTGGCGAACTCGTTTCTTCCATGATCCATGGGACGCTCCGGTTTTTATTGAATTTTGTGACCTTTCCCATGGGCTCTAGCATGATCGACGGCAAAAGAAAGGGGCGAAAGCCTAGGCTTTTCAGTCTTTTTTGGGGGCGGACAAAAGCCAGATGGCGCCGGTCCCGACAATGGCGTCATAGATTGCGCAAACGAATGCGTACCAGGGCGGGCTGTGGTCCGCTTTCATCACCAGATGGAGAAGGTCGACGCCGCCATGGGCGAGGATCAGCGCGCCAAGGAGCCAGACCCTGCCCGACTGCAGGATCGCGAGCCCCAAAAGGAGGAAAACCAGCGCCGCCAGCCCCTCGACCACCAGAGCCGAGAGCGCGGCCTTGAGAACGATCCCATCAGGGTCGACGCCGCCAAGCGCGAAGCCCACATAGATTCCGGTCATCAGGGCGAGCTGGCCATAAATCCAAACGCCGCGCCCGCGCGCAGACAGGCTCGCCGTCACGCCGAGCGCCGCCCCGGCCAGAGCGAGCGTGATCAAAACCAGAAAAACAGTTGTCCCCATCAGGACAGTCTAGCTGAGTTCGTGGAAGCGCAACAGCTGCGCGCCCAGCCCATATGCACCCCGACCTTTCCCATGCGTGAAAGCAGCTGTGATCGCTGGTTGAGGGTTACAATCGCGGCAGCCACATCCCCATCGTCGCCGCAAAGGACCCCAGCGCCGTCACGCCGGTCGCCGCCAGCACGACCAGCGCTGCGGCAAGCTTCAGGCCGGCGCGCCTTGAATCCTGCGCGTGGAAATAGAGTTGGAGCACCAGCAGGGGTATCGCCATCTGTGCGAAATACATGAACGTCAGGAAGGGTCCTTCAAAAGTTTCAGGATCGATCCCGATGCCGCCGGTCGTCATGAACCAGAACATGAGGCCGATGCGGAAAAACCAGACGGCGCTCGCTGCCATAAAGAGGCGCATGGCCCAGCGGCGGTGCCGGTCGATCTGCCGGGTCATGGCAAACCGAACGGCGATGGCGGCGCAGATCCAGATCAACACTGCGTCGAGGCTGATGGCGATATGCCCGATCAACCCGCCCGGGACGCCGCGCGTCCACACGAGATGAAGTCCCGCCGCGCTCGTCACCGCTGCGGTCACCACATAGATCCGTCCGAGATAGCGGTGAAAGGCCGGGAAGCGGTTGCGAATTTGCGGCGTAAGCTGCAGGGGGCCGCCGCCGATGATGACGATCGCGATCAAGACGTGAAAGGCGATGGCGAGATTGCCGATCAGGTCGCCGGCCACATAGCCCTTGGGCAAGGCTGTGTCCGCCAGACCCGGATATCCGTTTTGGGCGAGGGCGGGAATGTAAGACGCCGCAACGTAGTAAACGAAAATCCACTGGCCCGCAGCCGCCGCCAGAAACCACAAAACGCCGGAAAATCCGAGTAATCGGTGCGGCCACCGCCCGGATTGGCGCGAGGCCGCATGGCCGGCCGAAGACGGCATGGCCGGGGAA
>JAUIEG010000438.1 GCA_030428745.1 Alphaproteobacteria bacterium | reverse complement strand
GACGTCATGTCAGCTGAGAACCTAACGCTCCTCATTGCATCGGCTTTCGCCGCTGCGGTCTTTTTTCATCCAAAGTTTCGAACCGGGCGGCTGTGGCGCGCGACGGTGACGCCGCTGGCGTCTATAATCGGTTCCGGTTTTCTGGTGGCGGGGCCGATTCTCGCCCATGCGGCTGGAACAAAGGCATGGATCGCGATGGCGGGGCTTTGCCTCATCGCCTATCTGTTCGGCGCGGCGATCCGCTATAATATCGCGCATATCGAACCGGCCCTGCGGAAGAATCCGCCCAAAGTCGTGACGGCGCTTGAGCGCGCGTCTCAGGTGGTCCTGTCGCTCGCTTATTTCATCTCGGTTGCTTACTACATCAATCTGCTGGCGGCCTTCGGCCTGCGTTTCGGCGACATTGTCGATCCCTTTGCTATCCGTGTTTTTGCAACGGTCGTGATCGGCTTTTTGGGGTTTATGGGCGCCATTGGCGGCTTGCGCGCCCTTGAGCGTCTCGAAGTCAGCGCGGTCGGGCTAAAACTCAGCGCTATCGCCGGGCTGATCGCCGCGTTGATTCTCGCCAGCATTTTGATGGCGGTTGGCGGTGAGTTCGAATGGCGTGCGCCCAGTCATCCCCATGGCGTCGACGAGCTGCGCATCCTCCTGGGGCTTGTCATTCTTGTGCAGGGATTTGAAACCTCTCGTTATCTTAGCGACGAATATGACGGGCCGACGCGCATTCGCACCATGCGTTGGGCGCAAGGGCTTTCAACGGCGATCTATATTGTCTTCGTGCTGCTGATCACCAGCTTTTTCAAAAACGGTCTGCCGGAAGAAGGCGGTGAAACTGCGATCATCGACATGCTGGCGCCGATTGGCGTCACTGTTGCGCCAGTCATTATTATTGCGGCGCTGGCGTCGCAGTTCTCGGCGGCTGTGGCGGACATGAACGGCGCCGGCGGGCTCTTGTCGGAAAGTTCAAACGGCCGGCTGCCGGTCAGGGTCGCCGATCTTGTGACAGCCCTTATCGCCATTGCGATCATCTGGTCGGCGAATATCTATGAAATCATCGCTTATGCGTCCAAAGCGTTTGTTATCTATTACGCCTTGCAATCTGCGCAGGCCGCGCTCGCGGCGCGGCGCAAGAAAGATCATGCACGTATGGCGTTATATTCCTGCGGAGCGCTGCTTGCGTTGACCATTGCGGTTTTTGCGAAGGCGGCGGAAGCTTAGGCGGCTCAGCCTTCGCTGTCTTTCGGTTTCTGTTTGCGCAAAAAGGCGTCCTGCACCAGAGACCAGGCGGATTTCGGCATCGCTATCACATTGCCGGCTGCATCGGTCGCAAACCCGGCGACGCGTCCCGTCACTTTCGCTGCGGCTGAGAGAACCCCGCCAGTCAATCTGACGAGTTCGCCGATCAGCGACGAGGATTCCCGGCTTACGCGTTCGAACGCTTCCTTCATGGCGGTCTGCGCTGAGTTCTTGGACCAGACATCGAAGCTGCGACAGCGTTTTTTCGCAAGATAGCCAAGCTTCAGCGTCACCAGCGCGTTCACCGACCCATCCATCAACGGGCCGGCCACCATGCCGCCCAGTCGTGAAACGGTTTTGCCAAGGGCGTCACCCGCCATGTCGCTGACGTCGTCCAATGTGCGGCTCAGGAGCACTGCCATCATGACGTCGCGCAACACCTGCAGGCTGATCCGCATGCTGGGGCGGCCGTAATAGAGGCGGGAGATGCGGCTGATCATGTTGACGTTGCGCCACAGAACGATAAACGCGTCGATCGATCCGTTCATGCTGATGGCGGTCGTTGAGCCGACGGTGAGCGCTTCTTTATGGATGTAGTCGTCGACCCGCTTGTCGAGATCGCGCAACAGGACGGCAATGCGCGCACTTTCGAACTCGGCGAGTTTGGCGGCGAGGTTTTCATCCTTGTCGTCAGCGAGCAAGCGGAGATCGTCCCGTGCTTTCAGCACCTCTTCGCGACGGTCCACCAGTTCCGAATTGGCGCACATGCTCTTGAGATATACTTTGTCGAAATGAAGCCGGCTTTCGAGCGCCGACGGCGTAATCGCCGGGTCTTTCAGATTGACATCCGGCGGATGCGAGATTTCCGGCGCATTAAAAAAGCGTGCTAAGGGCAAGGCAACGAAAAAGATCAAGGTCGCCGTTATGAATGCGATGAACGCCCATCCGAGGACCGGGTGAATATCCGAGAACAACTGATGGAAAAGGTAGATCTGCCCGACGGCGAGCAGGGTCAGGAAAGCGAGCCCCCCCATCACGGCGTATTTCAGCGTGCGCCAGAGCACCCGCCATTGATAGGCGAGCTCCCAGCGCTCTGAAGCCTGGGGCGGTGCGGCCAAGGAAAGATCGTCGGATGCCATCGGCTTAACTTAGGCGCGCTGCGGATGAATTACGATAGTCGCGGCCGGATCAGGGGAAAGAGGCCGAAGAGGGCCTGTGCGGCAAGACCGACGGCGCCTGGCGCCGTTTTGTACCCGGCAAGCACCACCGTGAGGCTGCGCCCAAATCCGAAAACGCCAAGCAAGGTTTCCGCAACGATCAACAAGGCGAAGGCCAGGCCGCCCATCAGGAGACGCGAAGCCGCGCCCGCAGGAACGGCGAAGCGCTTTATCCAATAGCCGCAGAGAAGCCAGCTTACAGCGAGCATGAGCGGCGTTTCCACCAGCACTGCCGTCAGCGGGCCAACACGCGGCTCAAGCACGAGGACGCGCACCGTTCCTAAGACGAAGCCGGCGGCGAAAACCGAAACGAAATAGGCAACACCGGCGATGATAATATTCACCGCAGCACCAGCCAGCATATCCCTGCGACGATGAATGCGACGATGATGTTGAGCGCTGCGCCCTCGCGCGCCATACGGCCGATGGAAACGCGGCCGGTGCCATAGATGATGGCGTTGGGCGCGGTGGCGACCGGCAGCATGAAAGCGCAGGAGCAGGAGATGACGGCGGGGATCATAAGAAGCTCAGGTTTCACGCCCGCGCCGGCGGCGACCGCAGCGAGCAGCGGCATCAAAAGATTGGCCGTCGCCGTGTTGGAGGTCACTTCTGTGAGGAAAGTGACGGACAGGCACAGACCGATCATCATCAGGAAAACCGGCGCCGTGGTGAGGCCCGACAACTGATCGCCGATAAGTTCATCGAGCCCGCTCTCGCGAAAGCCGCTCGCGATGCAGATGCCGCCCGCGAACAACAGCAGCATCCCCCATGGAATGTCGCCCGCCGATTTCCAGTCAAGGAGGGCGCCGCCTTTTCCGTCGGGTACAAGAAACATCAAAAGAACAGCGAAAACCGC
>JAUIEG010000437.1 GCA_030428745.1 Alphaproteobacteria bacterium | reverse complement strand
GACCCTTTCGACAAGTCGATTGTGTATAGTTATGAGACTGGTTTGAAATCATCCTGGCTTGACGGCCGGCTGAAAACGCAAGCGGCCGCCTACTATCAAACCCTCTCGGCCTATCAAGCGCAATTCGCCAGCCCTGTGCTGGGAAGCGGCGCCAATATTCTTCAGAACGCTTTCGGCAAAAGCAGTATCTACGGCTTTGAAGTCAGCGCCCAGGGGAATTTCGGCAATCTCAGTCTCGACGCCGCTTTCTCGTTTATGGAGAGCGAACTGGGCGAGTTTCCGGAGGTCGTGAACCCCTTTTTAACGCCGCCGGATAACATCGTTTCGATTACCGGCGCCCGCTCGCCGTTTTCGCCTAAGACCGCGTTTAACTTCGGCGGCTCCTACAGAATCGAGCTCGGCAATGATATCGTGGCGACGCCCCGGGCAGATCTCTCGCATCAGGGCGAGCAGGTGGGGGCGCTATTCGAGGCGCCGCAGACCTTGCTGCCAAAGCGCACCTTGTTGAACGCGGGGCTTCGGGTTGATTTCCAGAATGTTTATGTGGATTTCTGGACCACAAACCTCACCGATGAGCGTTACGTGGCGGGCATCCAGAACCTCGGCGTTCTCTGGTATCCGGCGCCGCCCAGGCAATATGGCGTGAAGGTTGGCGTGAATTTCTGATTCGGCTTCCGTCGCCGGTTCTCTTTATGCGCGACCTATCCTTGCGCACGATGCATTCCCAGAGCAGCGCTCAATCGCTTGATTGAGCGCTGCTCCGTTTCATGACGTTGCCTGGCGTTTCAGATTCGCAGGATAGTCACCGATAGGCGATAATTGCAGCGGTTGAGGCGGGGGCCGACGTCTGCCAAACGCCCAGGCCCGTGGCTTTCCAATTCGCAATCTTCAGAACCTATTGAGACCCTTGGCGATCGTTAGGTCAGCCTCAAATTCATTCCCAATTGAGCCGGAAACCCCCAATTGAGCCGGAAACCCTTTGTAAGCAAAACCTTCAAAATGTCCCGGAGCGCCGCCAGGGTTACGCAGCGATCTTCACCCGCTCCATATATGTAGTTACTCTATATATATTCGCATAGACAATTTTGCGCGAGAAACTGTTCTTTTAGTTTATTGTATAAGTTCAATATAATAGTATAAATCTATTTTTTACCGCAATGCGGAATTTGTTCCGTATTGCAAAACCGAAAAAACTTCCCTTTTTAAACTGGTATTGTATTGTAAATACCACTCTTACGATTCGTAATTTTAATATTTGGATTGAATGCGCGCTTCCGGGGGGCGTCCGCACACAATTTAGAAACTGCCGTGAGGCGGGGGACTGCGTAATCCCCGTCTCTTGCGGCGAATTTTGCGGGGCGACGATGGAAAAAAGCGAAAGCGAATCTGTTTCCGGTGTTAAGTCAGTCAGTCAGGCAATAAATATCCTGAATGTTGTGGCCCAGATGAATGGGCCGGTGTCGTTAAAGGAAATCGCAGCAAAGGCTGGCGTCGCGCCGAGCAAAGCGCATCGATATTTGCAGAGCCTTTGCGCCTGCGGCTTTCTGAGCCAGACAGCGAAATCGGGCGCTTATGATCTTGGCATGGAGACGCTGCGGCTCGGACTTGCGGCGATAAACCGTGTCGACATTGTCAACCGCGCTGGGGAAGCGTTGCTGGGGCTCACCGAACAAACCAATGCGGATGGATTCCTTACCGTCTGGGCCGACAGCGGCCCGACAATTGTCAGGTTTGAGCGTTCGAGACAGCCGACAATGGCGATGCTGGGGGCAGGCGTTTCCATCCCGGTCCTTACCTCTGCGACCGGGCTGGTTTTTTTGGCGTTCGGCAATTCTGTCCGGGTCGAAGATGTTGTCCGGCGCCAGACGAAAGATAATTTTGACGCTGCGATGAAAGAGGTTTCGGCCAAGGTCGAAGAGGTTCGTAAGGCTGGCTATGCCAATTCCTTCGGGGTCATCATGCCGGGAAGGCAGTGTATCGCCGCGCCGATCATGTCGTATGATGACAAGGTGATTGCGGCGGTTTCGCTGGTCTCGCTTGAGCGCGATATTATCAACCCTGACAGCCAAGCGGTGACGGCGATGCTCGATTTCTGCAAGCGTTATTCCGTCAGAAAACGTGGCTATGCTGAAGAAACGCTGATCGAAAAACGAATCGCCGTTTAACGTCAGAAATTGTCTTTAAGCCGTCTTGTCTCGGCAAAGGCGTCAACGGGTTTTGCGCCCGGCATCTTGATCGCCGCCTGTAGCGACGGGTCGCCTGCGCGCAGGAACGGATTGGTTGCAAGTTCCAGCGCCACCGTTGTTGGAACGGTCGGAATGTTCTTCGCGCGCAGGGCGTCAACTTCTTCTGACCGTGTTTTAAGATCGTCATTTTCGGGATCGACGGAAAGCGCGAAAGCTGCGTTTGCTTTCGTGTATTCATGGGCGCAATAAAGTTTTGTCTCTGGCGCAAGAGCGGCGATCGTCGACAGGGACGACCACATCTGCTCCGCCGTTCCCTCAAACAACCGGCCGCAGCCCATGGCGAAAATCGTGTCACCGACGAAAGCGGCGGCGTCATCGGCGAAATGATAGATGACATGGCCAAGCGTGTGCCCCGGGGTCGTATGAACAACCGCTTTTGAGGCGCCGAGCATTACCTCGTCGCCGTCTCCGACGAGCCGGTCAATGCCGGGAATTTTCTCCGCCTCGCCTGTCGGGCCGATGACCGTGCAGCCCCATTTTTCTTTCAGCGCCAGATTGCCCCCCGCGTGATCCCAGTGGTGATGGGTGTTGAGGATGTGAGTGAGTTTCCAGCCGGCGGCGGCGAGCTCACGGTCGATCGCATCGGCGTCCGGGGTGTCGATCGTCGCCGTCGCGCCGGTTTCCCGGTCATGGACAAGAAAGCCGTAATTGTCGGAAAGGCAGGGAAACTGGCGAATGTCGATGGGCATGAGGCAAGTCTTTCACGGAGATGGCGCGGGCGTCATTGACGCCGGATTAAGACCGCCAGCATAACAATCGAGAAGGCCCGGCGCAAAATCAAAGGGGCGGGATGGTTCATGCGCACAGATATTCTCGATTTTCATGAATTTTATCAGGCGCCCTTGGGGCGTCTGGCGCGTGATTTCATTTCAGGCCGCCTCGTCGAAATCTGGGGTGACGGCGCCGGGCTGGCCATCGCCGGTTTTGGCTACGCAAACCCGTATCTTGAGCTTTTCACCGGCGCGGCCGCCCGCTATGCGCTGGCGCCCGGCGGGCAAGGCGTCATCCGCTGGCCGCCGGGGAAGGCGAATACGGCCAGCCTCGTTGGCGAGCATGAATGGCCGA
>JAUIEG010000436.1 GCA_030428745.1 Alphaproteobacteria bacterium | reverse complement strand
CCGCCCATTGCGGCTGCGAGACGGCCGCGCGGGTCTAACGCCGCGGCGGTTCCTACAATGATGTAGGGACCGAGGAAGAGAAAAGCAGCGTTATAGAGAAACACACCAAAGGCATATAGCGTCAGCGAACCAGCGTGCGATATCATCACCGCAGAGACGGCACAAAGAATTGCGGCGACCGCCATCGGAATGGCGCGCCCGATGCGGGTTCCAAGCCAACCGGCAAGCGCCGAACCCAAAATCATGAAAATCGTAGAAAAGGATAGGATCGCGCCGACTGTTTCCGGGCTTGCGCCTTGGCCCGTAGCGATGCGCTCAACAAAGGCCCAAAGCGCGCCAAGACCGATATTCAGTAACATAGTCGCGAAAATATGTATGGCGACAAAAAGTCGACGGACCGAAGCCACTCCAAGGGATGGCGGCGGATCATTTGCAATGTGGCCCGCAAAGAAACGATAACAAGGCAACGTCAACAGTAAAATCAATGCCAGCGAGACAAACAGCCCCCGTTGCATGCCAAAGGCCATGGCGTGAGGCGCCGCCAGAAACATAACCGCGAACAGACAGTTCATGACGGCCAGAGCCCAACCGAAAATTCGATCTGGCTCCGACGTCGATGCGACGGCCGTACAGGTCGCCGCATAAGTCAATCCGCAGCCTATGCCGACCAGGCTTCTTAGAGCGAAGAGGATTTCGACCGAGCTTACATAGCCCGATAGGAGCTGCGCCAACGCCGCCACCACGACGCCAAGCATCGCCACACGATCGAGAGGCCATTGGGCGATTCTCGGCGAGATCAGAATGGCGGTGATCCCCATCATCGCCACCTCAACCGAACCGAGCATGCCGGCCGTCGTTGCGCTAAGCTGCAAGCCGTCCATTAGCGCGCCGACCTGGATCGGCACGAGATAAACGCCGAGATTGCCGGTAAATGAGCCTGCCGCGACAGCGAGGAGCAACAATAGCGAGCCGCGCCAGAATTTTTGAGAATCACTCATCGCAGACCACATCCGTGCGCTGCGCCCACTCCGGAACGCACACGGACTGTTATGCGGATTTGCGTCTGGTTGATCTGGCTCATTCTAGAATCATCGCTGAACTATGGTTGGGGAACGCCAACGCAGGCGTCAGCTGCGCACGCGTATGCGCTCGGGATCGTATACCGGCGTTTTCACCACCTCCGCGGTGACGCTGGCGTGACCTCCACCAAGGCTCAGTCTGGAGCCTGCCTTTGCCGCGCTGCGTTGCACGCGGCACAAACCCAAAAACTTGCCCCCAAGATGCGGCGAAGGCACCGCCATGGTTATACGCCCCACTTCCTTGCCTTCCTGCATCAAAGGCGTGCCTTCAAATTCGCCTGCATCCGAAAGAACGATAGAGGCCACGGTGGCCGTGGAGGTCTCTTTGGCTTCAACCAGCGCGCTGCGTCCCTGGAAATCATCCTTGTCCAGTTCAACCGCCCATCCCAGCCTGCAATCGTAAGGCGTTGTGGTGTTGTCGTAATCCAATTCGCCCATCATCATGCCCGCCTCAATACGCGCCGTCATGACCGTCGCCCCGCCGGCGGCCAGCAAGCCATAGGCCTCGCCCGCCTCAAACAACGCATTCCAGAACTGTTTCGCCTGGCTCGTCTCGACAAGGATTTCGTAACCCAATTCGGCGGTGAATCCCATGCGGCTGACTTGAACCTTGACGCCCGCCATCTCGACATCCGTCAAAAAGTGATAATAAGGCAAAGTGGCGTTGGACAGATTCGTATCCGTCATGCTCTGCAAAATTTCCCGGCTCAGGGGCCCCTGCACCGACATGTGGCCGAAATCCGCACGGAGATCGCTCAGCGTCGCATCGGGCGACAGATTTGCACGCAAAGACGCCTCGACCTGCGAATTCACGCCATACATCCGGACGTGCTCGGCGCTGTAGACATTGAGGGTGCAATCGTCGAGCATCTTGCCCTGTTCGTCGGTCACGACGCCATATGCGATTTGTCCGGGATTGAGCTTGTTGACATCTCGTGAATAGACGCGATTCACGGACTCGATCGCCCCTGGCCCCTTGATGTCCCATTTGCTCAACATTGAAAATTCCATGACCGCCGCGGCGTTGCGAACCGCACGATATTCCGCATCCGGATCACCGAACGAGAAAGGCACGGCAAAGCCGAAAACATCAACCCACTCATCCACAGTTTGGGGGTAACATTGCGTGAAGGGGGTTGGTTTCAAATTTGCCGGAATGGGAGCTGACATGGCCATAGATCCTGATTTAATGCGGAATTAGGGGCGGATTGCGCGGGCGCCGAGTTCGTAATCGGCCTCTGTTGAATTCAGCAGACGCCGCTCGCGAATGAACGGCTGGAACTCGCCGGGATTCTCGGTATCGAATTCGCGCGCCAGGCGGCTGCCCGAAAAGACGGATTGCGCAATCATCCCGGGACAATTCGCATCTCCGATAAGGTGGATGGACTTGATCCCCGCGGCTTCAACATCGTCCGGCGTCTCCAACAACTGATCATAGATAGCGCACCGCGACATTCGCTGAGTCACCAGCATGACCGAATCGAATTCGACCTGCCGGTTCTCACCAAACCAAAGGCTGACCAATTCGCCGGTTCCGTTTTCCACCGACGTGACCAGGTGATTGGACGTGATCTTGACGCCGTTTTTGACGAGCGCTTCGTAGGTCCGCTGCTCTTCCAGTGTATAGCGCAGGTAAGGCCCGAGCTTTTCATTGTGCGTGACATAATGAACGTCGTGACCTTTCTCCGCGAGCGTCAACGCCATCGCCGAGCCCATGTAATAGGCGTCATTGTCGATGACGAGCACGCGCTTGCCGAGCGTCTTGCCCTCGATCAGATATTGTTCCGGCGTGCAGATATGCAGCTGTGACGCATCAGCGCCCGGAATGATATCTCTCGTCGCCGGACTCAGGCCGGTCGTGTCCCAGGCCGAGCCGGTCGCGAAGATGACATGCTCCGCCCCCATCTCCAGAATATCCTGATATTCCAGATAGGCGCCGCCATTGAACACGACGTGAGTCTTGCTTTGTATCTGCGTCTTGCGCCAATCGATCACCCGCTTCCACTGACCAAAGCCAGACATTTTGGTGACCCAGTTGAGATGGCCCCCCATCTCCGAATTAGCGTCCATCAAATGGACCGTATTATAGCCGCGCAGTCCGAGCACCATGGCACACTCCATCCCTGCGGGACCGGCGCCAATGACCAGGATGGGCGTGTCGGGATTTTGCGTCGGGATGTACTTTTCCGGATGCCAGCCGCGACGATATTCCTCGCCCGAGGTCGGGTTCTGCGTGCACC
>JAUIEG010000435.1 GCA_030428745.1 Alphaproteobacteria bacterium | reverse complement strand
TTCTTCAGCAAGGTGACCGGGCAATTGCCGGATGATCGCCCGATAGGCGTCTAGCCCGTCCGGCCCGGCGAACAGCGCATCATGGGGTTCATAGGCGGCGACGTCTCGGGCCAGGGTCGGGGCTTCGGTCTCGGCGATGTAAGGTGGATTAGCGACAATGAGATCGAAGACGCCGGTAAGCGGCGACATCCAGTCGCCCGCGGCAAAAGACGCCCTGTCACCAAAACCCAACGCCGCCGCATTGGTCTTTGCAATCGCCAGGGCTGCGGCCGAGCGATCGACGCCGATACCGCGCGCCTTTGGAAACTCCGACAGCAACGCGCAGAGAAGACAGCCCGATCCTGTGCCAAGATCAGCGATGCGTAAGGGTTCATTCCTGCCCCGCCGCTTGATCGCCGCCTCGATGAGCGCGCCGGAATCGTCACGCGGGATAAGAACATCCGGGCTGACGCGAAATGGCAAACTCCAGAATTCCTTGACGCCTGTAATATAGGCCACAGGCTCCGCTGACGCGCGGCGGGCGACAAGCGCTGCAAAATGCGCCGCATCCGCTTCACCCATCATGTCATTGGCCCGAGCGATGAGTGCGCCATCATCGGCGCCCAGCACATGTTTCAGCAAAACTCGCGCATCGAGTTGCGGTGTGTCGCTATTGGTGAGACGCGCAGCGCCTTGGCGAAGCGCATCGCCAATCGTCACCGGCGCCTTGTCAGGCATCTTCCTGCATCGCCGCGAGCCGGTCTGCGCGATCCTGCGCCCTGAGTTCCTCGATAACCGGGTCGAGGCCGTCGCCGCGAATGATCTCGTCGAGATTGTGCACGGTCAGACCGATGCGGTGATCTGTGACGCGGCTTTGCGGGAAATTATAAGTGCGGATGCGCTCCGACCGGTCGCCGGTCCCAACCATGCCTTTGCGCGCCGACGCGCGTTCCGCATCCACCCGCGCGCGCTCCGCATCATAGAGCCGCGCACGCAACACTTTCATGGCTTTGGCGCGGTTTTTATGCTGGGACTTTTCATCCTGCTGGATAACCACGACGCCGGTCGGCACATGGGTGATCCGCACGGCGGAGTCGGTCGTGTTCACCGACTGGCCGCCGGGACCCGAGGCGCGGAACACATCGATCCTGAGGTCGGCCTCATTGATCTCAATGTCCACGTCTTCCGGTTCCGGCAGCACCGCCACCGTCGCCGCCGAGGTGTGAACACGGCCTTGCGTTTCTGTTTCCGGCACGCGCTGCACGCGATGAACGCCGCTTTCGAACTTCATCTTGGCGAAAACGCCGTCGCCGGAAATATTCGCCTGAATTTCCTTGTAGCCGTTCTTGTCGGATTCAGACGCCGACAACACGTCCATCTTCCAGCCCTGAAGCTGGGCGTAACGCTGATACATCCGGAAGAGATCGCCAGCGAAGATCGCCGCTTCGTCGCCGCCGGTGCCGGCGCGCACTTCAAGAATAACCGATGAATCATCCGCCTTGTCTTTCGGCAACAGCATGAGCTGAAGCTCATGCTCAATCTCCGGCGCTTTTTCCTTCAGCTCCTGCAGCTCGTCATAGGCCATCTCCGCCATGTCCTTGTCGTCGCCTTCGGAAAGCTCCTTCAATTCCACCATCTGCTTGCGCACAGATATCAGCTCGCGAGATTTCTCAACGACGTTTTTGAGCTCGCCATGTTCCTTAGACAGGCGCACGATTTCATCGGCGCCCGAAGCGGTCGCCATCGCGGCTTCGATCTTTTCAAACTTCGCGACCAGCGCGTCGAGTTTTTCCTGGGGGATCACGAAATGATTTCCATTCTCTAAGATAAGAAAACCGCGCGCGAGGCATCCCTCGCGCGCGGCCTAAAATGTTGCGTCGCTACTCCGCAGCAACAGACTGTTTAGCTTCCTCAGCCTGAATTTCTGCGGCTTTCTTTTCGACGAGCTCAACGAGATGGTCGAGAATTTCGCTATTGTCGATGCGGTGATCCACTTCGCCATCAAGATAGATCATGCCGTGTTCTTTACCGGCGCCGCCGCCTGTAAAACCAATATCGGTCTCGCGCGCTTCGCCCGGACCATTGACGACGCAGCCAATCACCGACAGCGTCATAGGCGTTGTGATATGCGCAAGACGCTTTTCGAGCTGCTCCACCGTGTCGATCACCTGAAAGCCCTGCCGCGCGCAGGACGGACAGGAAATCACATTGACGCCGCGATGGCGGAGATTGAGTGATTTCAGAATATCAAACCCGGCCTTGATTTCTTCAACCGGGTCAGCTGAGAGCGACACACGGATTGTGTCGCCAATGCCCGCCCATAAAAGATTGCCCATACCGATGGCCGACTTCACCGAACCGATGCGCAGGCCGCCGGCTTCGGTGACGCCAAGATGCAACGGGCAATCGATGGCTTCGGCGAGGGCGTGATACGCCGCGACGGTCAGGAACACGTCGGAAGCTTTCACCGAAATCTTGAATTCGTGAAAGTCATTGTCCTGCAAGATTTTTGCGTGATCGAGCGCGCTTTCCACCATCGCTTCGGGACAGGGCTCTCCGTATTTTTCAAGAAGGTCTTTCTCGAGCGAGCCGCCATTAACGCCGATGCGCATGGAGCAGCCATGATCTTTCGCCGCCTTGATGACTTCGCGCACGCGCTCTTCGGAGCCGATATTGCCGGGATTGATCCTGAGACACGCGGCGCCCGCTTCCGCCGCCTCGATGCCGCGTTTGTAATGGAAGTGGATGTCGGCGACGATCGGCACCGGCACATTGGCGCAAATCTCTTTCAGCGCTTTCGTTGATTCCACATCCGGACAGGACACGCGCACGATATCGGCGCCGGCCTCGGCGATCTCGTTCACCTGACGGATGGTCGCCTGCGCGTCCGAGGTCAGCGTGTTGGTCATGGACTGAACCGCGATGGGCGCATCCCCGCCTACGGGGACATTGCCCACCATGATCTGACGGCTTTTGCGGCGCTCAATATCGCGCCAGGGACGAACGGACATGGGACCTGCCTTGGCCTTTCGGGGGCCTTGAAAAACACTGGAATTCCGCCGCCAAGATTGCGCGCCCGGCGTCGAAGTCAAGCCCCGCCAATGGCTGAGGCCTGAAAAGCCGGGAAATCAGCGTTCACACGAGCGCCAGGTGCGCTTTTCAGGGACGTTCGAAGCGGAAAACGTGGATCTGGTCATAGGCGGGCTTGGGCGTCCCGTCGACCGTTTGCGGCTCATAGCGCCAGCGGCGCAGCGCATTGAGCGACGCGTCTTCGAAACAGCCATTGGTGGAGCCCGCCACGCGTTCTCCGGAAACGCGGCCTGCGGTTGTCACGGTGAACGA
>JAUIEG010000434.1 GCA_030428745.1 Alphaproteobacteria bacterium | reverse complement strand
CGGGATGGAGCGCGCAGCCATCCTTTTGTGCGACGCCGCCGGCTTTTCTCATACGGAAGCCGCCGCCGCGCTCGACGCCCCCCTCGGCTCCGTCAAAACCTATGTGGCGCGCGCCCGAGACAAAATGCGCGCCGCCCTGTCAGACGCCCCGACTGCAAGCGAGATGACTACAAGCGACATGACTGCAGGCGATCAGGCGCCCCTGCCCGCCGCCTCTCCTTCTCAACCAGCAAATGGAAAGCACTATGTCCTCTGATCCTGTCGAAGATATCTTGAAATCGGATTTCGACGCCCTGGCGGACCGGCTCACGCGGGATCGCTTTGCAGAGCGCGTCCTGTTCAAACTCGGCGCCCGGCAGCGGGCCCGCCTCGGCGTTGTTGCGTTTGCCGGCGGTATCGGCGCCGCCTTCGCGGCGACTCAATTCACCGGCGTTGTCTCGGCCCTTGCGCCTGCGCTTGGAAACGCAGCGCCGGAGATTGCATCGGCGGGCCTTTCCCCGCACCTAATCGCCGCACTTATGCTCGCGGGCGCGCTGACAGCGACGGCGCTGGTTCTACGTCAGGATTTTTGAGGCTTCATCCAAAAACGCCGACCTGTCCGAATTTTATAAGCGAGACAGCGCCTTATCGTCCTGAATAGTTTGCGGCAGGAGAATTTGAGACCTACACTTCGCCCATAGGTCGTGGGACCGCGAATTCAGGGTGGAGGTTATCATGTCCTTGATGGATCAGTTGACGGAAGTCGTCGCCGGCCAGATGGCGGGTCAGGCGGCGCAGAAAACCGGCCTTTCGGAAGGCCTTGCAGAAAAAATGATGCCGATGGCCATGGCGGCGCTGATGGCGGGATTGAAAAAGAACGCCTCCCAGCCCGAGGGCGCGCAGGCGCTCGCCAATGCGCTCGACCGGCATGACGGCAGCCTGTTGAATAATGTTTCCGCACTCGCCAATGACGATGTCCTTTCGGAAGGTCAGAAAATTCTCGGCCATATTCTCGGCGGCAAACAGGACCAGACCGCGCAGGCGCTGGCCAAGACCGCCGGCGTCGATCAGGGGCAGATCGTCCAGCTTCTCGCCATGGCGGCGCCCGCCGTTCTCGCCTCTCTTGGCCGCGCCAAACGCGAACAGGGCCTCGACGCCTCAGCGCTTGCAGGCCTTGTCACCGAGGAAAGCGTGCGTGCGCAGAAATCTGCTCCACCGGCCCTCGGCGGCCTCATGGGCTTTCTCGATCAGGACGGCGACGGCGATTTCAAGGACGACATTCTTGAGCAGGCCGGCAAGCAATTGCTCGGCGGCCTTTTCGGGCGGAAATAACAATTAAAGGAGACATTCCGTATGCTGTTTAAATTTGCAACAGAAGCCGGCGAGAAGTTTCGCGAAGGCATCGCCAATATGGCCGAAGGCATCAAGGACCGAATTCAGGGTCACAAGACTGACGTCAAAGACCTTGAAGTCGAAGAGGCCGGCGACGGCCGCGTCGTCCTGAAGGGCAAGGCGAAGAACCGCACCGAGGCGGAGAAAGCCATCGTCGCCGCCGGCAATACGCCGGGCGTTGGTGAAGTCGAAGCGCATATTGATATCGAAGATGAGCCGGACCAGACGGTCTTCTACACGGTCAAAAGCGGCGACACGCTGTCAAAGATCGCCAAGGAGCATTATGGCGACGCCATGAAATATCCGGTGATCTTCGAGGCCAATACGCCGATGCTCTCCGATCCGGACAAGATCTATCCGGGCCAGACATTGCGGATCCCGTCAATCAGCTAACAAAGATCAGCTAACAAAAAAAACGGCGCCCCAAGGGGCGCCGTTTTCTTTTCAAACCGGAGACCGGTTTAGATTTTTTGCAGGTTGCCCGCAGAGGACTTGCCGCGATCGGTCACGATTTCGAACTCGATCTTCTGGCCTTCGACCAGAGCCGACATACCAGCGCGTTCGACAGCAGTTGCATGGACGAATACGTCCTTGCCGCCGTCATCAGGCTGGATGAAGCCGTAACCTTTTTGGCCGTTAAACCATTTCACAGTACCAGTCGCCATTTTTAGTCTCCTTTGACATAAGGCGCGCCTACGAAGTCTGTTGTCCTCGCAGGCTGTTGGCCGCCGCCCCGAAAAAGGGACAGCGTCCGGTGTATGCAAGCTCATGTCTTGGAAACGTCGAAATTCAGCAGACGGTGTTAGCATCGGCCGCGGTTCGGCTGCGGCCCAAAACAGAAATTGCGAACCCAGATATAGGCGTCCCACCGCCGCTTCGCAAGTGACGAAAATAAAAGGATTTTCCAGCGAATTTTAAATCGATTTGTAGAGGTAAAGCGACGGGACCGCGGCGGCGAACCCTACCTTTTCATAGGCGCGCCGCGCGGGCCCATGCGCCTCGTCACCGCCCGTTCCGACCGTGGCGACTTTCATTCCCGCCTCTTTCATGCGGCGAAGGGCGAAAGCATAGAGCTTTTCACCAAGCCCCCACGCCATGTCCGCCCTGAGCCCGCCCTGTCGATCAGTCGTCGCGGTAGACTTTTTCCTCGCGCTCATGGCGTTCCTGCGCCTCGAGGGAAAGGGTTGCGATGGGGCGCGCATCAAGGCGGCGCACGCCAATAGGCTCACCTGTCTCTTCGCAATAGCCGTATTCGCCGGTTTCGATCCGGCGCAAGGCGGAGTCGATCTTGGAGATCAGCTTGCGCTGGCGGTCGCGGGTTCTGAGCTCAAGCGCCTTTTCGGTCTCACTCGACGCGCGGTCGGCGATATCCGGCAGATGGTTGTCGTCTTCCTGAAGATTGGTCAGCGTGCCTTTGCTTTCCTTCAGGATGTCCTGTTTCCAGGAAAGGAGCTTTTTCTTGAAATACTCCTTTTGACGGTCGCACATGAAGGGTTCGTCTTCGGACGGACGATACTCATCAATCTCGGACGCAGACATGGCCTTCTCCCAACTAACAAGCCCCCTGCCCGAAGCCGTTTCCGGCGCCGAGTCGCGGCTCTCTATAACGGCGCCGCCCCATGGGCTCAAGCAGGGTTTTCGCACCCGGCGCGTCATCGAAAAAAATTCATATTTTTGAAGTCTTGATTTTCAGTTGCCCTGCGGGAAATCAGCCGCCGGACGCCGATTTCGCTGCGACGCAACATATTGGGCCGCAGCTGACGGGAGGCCGCCCGATAATGGGTGAGGCGCACTGTGCGCCGCCTCAGACAAGATACGAACAATTTCACTCAAATGCTCAAACCTTTGTTCTTCCGGGTTTCGTATAGCCAAAAGGCGCGTCCCGGACGGCGAGCCAGCCCGCAGCCCGAAAACCCTGCGGCGAGAAGGAAAAACACTGTGCGACCCATGCAATCCATCATGCATATCCATAT
>JAUIEG010000433.1 GCA_030428745.1 Alphaproteobacteria bacterium | reverse complement strand
AGACGTCCAGTCCGCCTTTGCCTGTTCGATACGCTCCGGCCGGGAAGAAACAAGGTTCCACCAGATATGGCGTTTGCTCATGGGCGCGCCGCCGAGCAGCATGAGGCGTGACTTTTCCAGCGCCGTTATTTCCGGCGCGGCGCCGGGTTCAAACACGATCATGCGCCCATGGTCATGGCGAACGCCGTCAACGGAAACAGCGCCGCTTAAAATGTAAACTGCGCGTTCTTCATAGTCTTCAGGCAACGGGATCGCCGCATCCGCATCGGCTTCGGCGCCGAGATAAAACATCGGCGAGAAACATTTCGCCGGTGAGGTTTCGCCAAAGGCCGATCCGGCGATGAGCCGCATTTTCAGGCCCGGGCGTGCAATCACCGGCAGGCTCGCTTTGGGATGGTGATGAAACTCCGGCGCGGTTTCCTCATCTTCTTCCGGCAAGGCGAACCAGCTTTGAATGCCATGCATGGTCTGGCCGTTTTCGCGCGGCGCGTCATCGGTGCGTTCAGAGTGAACAATGCCCCGGCCAGCGATCATCCAGTTGACGTCGCCGGGGCGGATCACCTGATCGAAGCCAAGGTTGTCGCGATGACGCAGCTCGCCGTCAAAAAGATAGGTGACGGTGGCGAGACCGATATGCGGGTGCGGGCGCACATCGATGCCGGTTCCCGGCTTGAATTCTGCCGGCCCCATTTCATCGAAGAAAATGAACGGGCCAACCTGGCGGCGTTTGGCGTAAGGGAGAACGCGTCCGACCGTGAAGCCGCCGAGATCGCGCGTGCGCGGTTCAATAATGATGCTGACAGTCATGTCCGTCAGTTTGCGCGCTGCCGGCGCGGTGATCAAGCGGCCTGAATGATGCGTTTCGTAATCACGCGAATGTCATTTTCCGCGGACTGGATAGCCGTCGATGAGTCAGGCCCCATGCCGATGAACAGCTTGTAGCCTTCTTCGAGGCTGAAGATCTGCAACACCGCCTGACGCACTTGCGCGTCGGTCAGTTTCGGATTGGCCGCGCGCACAAGATAAAAAATGAATCGGCCGATGGGCCGGTAAAGTTCGCGCACCATGTCGCGCGCGTCTTCGCCAGAGCCGGCGAAACCCCAGAGCTGGTAGAAAAACTGATAACTCTCGCGGGCGTTGCGCACATAAAACTCGACGACGTTCAGCAGAATATCGAGCGGCGTGTCGCGGTCCGCCTCGAATTGGGAGAGGTGTTCTTCCACATAATCGGCGAGGGCTTCGCGCATCATGGCGTCGATCAGTGAGTTCTTTGTGGGAAAGTGATAGGTGAGGTTGCCGACGGCGATGCCGGCCTCATCGGCGACTTTTCGTAAGGAAAGGCCCCCATGACCGTTTTGCGTGAACACCTTGTGGGCGGCTTGCAGGATCTTTCTGATCGTGTTGCGGGTGCGTTCGGTCTTGCCGTCGCCGATCTGAACCGTCGGCCGGTCTCCCCGCAGTTCGTTAAGATGAGTTACGATTGCATTCAGCGCCTTTTCAGTCTCGGCGTCATAATTACTTTCAGAATCCATTCCATTTTTTGCCGGATTCTTGGCGTGATCTGTTGACGACGGCATAACTCCCCCTTAAATCGCCGTTTCTAGGTCACCTGACCTAATCAGTTTTCTGCGTACTAGACAAGTCGGTGAAGATCGCGGCTAACTGGTACTCATCAGTTTCCCGGCTGTGCGGTGTTCTCCCCCTGCTGCACGTCGGGGGGGCCGCGGCGGGGCGACTCGTCGCGGCCCACTCGTGATGCTGGCGGCGGAAAAGTTCTTTTTATTCAGCGGCTAAGGGTGGTTTATTCAGCCAGCCTTGCAGGTCCGCAAGCGCCCTTGCAGAGAGGGCTCGCTTGCGCGCAAAGCCCTTTTGCTTGCCCTTGATCCTTTTGCCCTCCGAGTCGGTTTTGGGGGTCTCGATCTCTGGAAACAGGCCGAAATTGACGTTCATGGGCTGAAAAGTCCTGCTGCCAGCATCGGTCATATGATCGCAGGTTATGTGGCCGAGCAGGGCGCCGAAGGCCGTCGTGGCCGGCGGAATGGAAACTGGAATGCGTTTCAGATCCGCTGCGGCGAAGCGGCCGGCGAGGAGGCCGATAGCGGCGCTTTCGAGGTACCCCTCGACGCCGGTGATCTGGCCCGCAAAGCGCAGCGCCGGCCGGGCGTTAAGTTTCAGCGAGCCGTCAAGAAGACGCGGGGAATTGAGAAAGGTGTTGCGGTGAATGCCGCCAAGCCGCGCGAACTCCGCCTTTTCAAGGCCGGGTATCATGCGAAAGATTTCCGCCTGTGCGCCATATTTCAGCTTCGTCTGGAAGCCGACCATATTGTACAGCGTGCCGAGCGCATTGTCCTGACGCAACTGGACGATGGCGTGCGCTTTAACGCCCGTATGCGGATTGGTGAGGCCGACCGGCTTCATGGGACCATAACGCAGCGTTTCGGGGCCACGCTCCGCCATCACTTCGATCGGCAGGCAGCCTTCGAAATAGGGCGTTGATTTCTCCCAGTCCTTGAACTCGGTTTTCTCGCCGGCGATCAGCGCGTTCAAAAACGCCGTATACTGACCTTCATCCATGGGACAATTGACATAATCCGCGCCATCGCCGCCGGGACCTTTTTTATCGTATCGTGACTGCATCCAGGCGACATCGAAATCGATGCTCTCTTTGTAAACAATCGGCGCAATGGCGTCGAAGAACGCGAGAGAGGCTTCGCCGGTAAGCGAAAGGATTGCCTCAGCGAGGGGCGCCGCCGTCAGCGGTCCCGTTGCGATGATGACATTGGTCCAGTCTTCCGGCGGCAGGCCGTCGATCAGCTCGCGTCGGATTTCGATATTCGGGTGGCCTTCGATGGCGCGCGTCACGCCCGCAGAAAAGGCGTCCCGATCAACGGCGAGCGCGCCGCCGGCGGGCACCTTGTTGCCGTCGGCCTCGCGCATGATGAGAGAGCCCGCCCGCCGCATTTCCTCATGCAACAGGCCGACCGCGTTGTTTTCAGCGTCGTCGGACCGGAAGGAATTGGAGCAGACGAGCTCCGCGAACCCATCGGTCTGGTGCGCCTCCGTGCCGGTGAGCGGGCGCATCTCGTGGAGGATGACCTCAGCCCCGGCATTCGCCGCCTGCCATGCCGCTTCCGACCCGGCGAGGCCGGCCCCGATAATATGAATAACGTCTTGTTCGCTCATGGCCCGCGCTTCTAGAGCGCATTCGGAAAAGTGGAAACCGGTTTTCGGACAAAATACGCGTAAAAAGAGTATTTGCGCGGCGCGCGCGTGTTGCGGGGAGGGCCATTGGATTTCCCGGCCTTTTCCGGTTAGCCTCTGACGGAGAAAGCCGGGAAATCCAATGGCCC
>JAUIEG010000432.1 GCA_030428745.1 Alphaproteobacteria bacterium | reverse complement strand
TTTCAGGGAGGTCCGCGCTTTCCGGATCTACGACGGACCAAGCGAAGTCCATCGCTGGAGCCTCGCGAAAAAAGTCAAACGTGACTGGGTTTCCTCTCACTCAGCGCCTGAAGAAAACGCGCCATGACCAACGGAAAACGCCCCTACCCCCTTCCGCTCAGGGTTGATGAAGTGACAGCACACTGGTTGTCCGCGGCAACAGGCTTTCGTATTCAAAACGCCGAGATCGTCGATATCATTTATGGCACATCGACAAAAATCCGCGTGAAGATCGAAGCGGACGCCGCCGAGCCAAAGACTGTCATCGTAAAGGGTGGTTTTGAAGATCACAGCCTTTCGATGAAAGAGATGTACGCCAATGAAGCTGCGTATTATCGCGACATAGCGCCTGTGTTGCCGCTTGAGGCGCCGGAATGTTGGTTCGCGGGTTCGGACCCTAACAGTCATCAATCGATCGTCATCATTGAAGACCTTGTGGCGAGCAGCGCGACATTCCTGCACGCCCAAAAGCCGATGAGTTACGAGAAGACCGTGAAACGCGTTGAGGCGCTAGCACGATATCACGCCGCCTCTTGGAACAATCCGGAAGGGCGTTGGTCGTGGCTTAGTGGCCGCTTTACCGATTGGTCCATGGTTTATGCAGAGCGGTATCTCGAGCCGGATACCTGGCGGTACTATTGCGAAAGCCCTCGCGGAGCGGCGGTGTCGGCAACGCTGCATGATCGCGACTGGATGCGGCGCGCGCTCGGCAATTTTCGCCAATTGGAGCAAACTGGTCCGGTCTGCGTCATCCATGGCGATACGCATCTCGGCAACCTTTATGAGACTCGCGACGACGAGCCGGGATTCTTTGACTCACAACCCTCTCTGACGCACCCGTTCATTGAGACGGCTTATCACATTACCTGCGCTCTCGACCTGGCAGACCGCGCAAAGTGGGAAAGGGACCTTGTGAAAGTCTACCTTGAGGCCCTGGAAGCCAACGGCGTCACCGCGCCTGACTTCGAACAAGCCTGGCATTGGTATCGTCAGTGTCTTGCATACGGGTTTTTCATTTTTCTAATCAATGAAACCAGATTTCAGACGGAGGCGGTTAATACCGCATATACGGCGCGGTTTTGCGCCGCGCTTCTCGATCACGATGTTAAAAACCTTATTGGCGATTAGGCGGCCTTCGACATGACGACAAAAATTGGAATTATCGGTGCGAACTGGAGCCTCAAAGTACATGGAACGGCGTGGCGCCAATTGCCTGACGTCGAGCTTATCGCGGTCTGTACAGCACATAAAGAAACCGCGGAGGCCGCCGCCAACCAGTTTGGTGTTCCCCGGGCATATTGGAGTGTCGACGACCTTGTCGCCGATCCCGATATCGACATCATCGATGTGGGTAGCAGACCGGCCTATCGTTATGAGATGGTGATGAAGGCATTGGCCGCCGGAAAACATGTTTACAACGCGCTGCCCTTTGCGCTGAATGTTCAACAAGCGAAACAGCAAGCAGCGCTCGCCGAGCAAGAGAATCTGGTCGGCGTCGTCGATGCACAGTTTCGCTGGGTGCCCGCCGCCCAACATATGAAAAAACTGATCGACGATGGATATTTGGGCCAATCGCTTGGGTTCGCCGTTCAGTTATTGCTGCCGCTCAATGTCCATGACGGATTTGTCTACCCTCACTCGGCATACCCGGAGGGCGGCATCGCCCCCTATAAATGGCTTGCGGATACGACGAGCGGCGGCAGCGGCTGGCGAAATTTTGCCACCCATTCGACATTGCTGCTGACCCATCTGCTCGGGCCGGTCGCGGCCGTCGCGGGCGTGCAAGCGACCGGCGTGAAAGAATGGCGACTGCCTGACGGTACAAATCTCACCCCCGACACGCATGACCTTGGCTGCGCCGCAATAAAGCTCGAAAACGGCGCCATAGGCACGCTGCAGACAGGGTGGTGCGCGCCGGATGCGGCCGGCCTGCGGGTTGAAGTGTGGGGGGACAGAGGCCGTCTGCTCCTTGAAGACGCCACCTTTGGCGATGGCGTTTCCGCTCGTTTATACGCCGCCGATGGACGGCCCCATTATGGCTCGCCTTCTGGCAAAACGCTGGATATTCCGGATCATTATTATGAAGTCCCCGGCATGGGATGGAGCAAAGCGGACGCGCCGCCGTATATGGTTTCCATGGGCTGGATGTTCCACGACATGCTCGCCGCCATTCGCGACCAGCGAACGCCGTCTCCAAGCTTTGACGAAGCTTTACATGCTCACAAGCTTGTCGAAGCGGCGATCGAGTCTGCTGACACGGGACGCTGGATCAACTTGGCCGATCTGTAGCAATATTCAAATAGACCGAGTTTGATGCGCCGGTTTCCTATAGCGAGAAACGTCGAGCCTCAAAGCGTCAGCAAATTACCTTATGAGCCAGCGTTCTCCAGCGCCGCAGCGGTCTCGCCCCAAATGGCGCCCATATCCGGATGCCGGCGCGCTTTTTCCTTGTAGCCTGCGAGAACCGGGTGCGATTTCATCGGATCGTCGCGGCCGAAGAGCGGAGAAACGACATCGCATAGCAGCAGTGTCGGCAACAGCATGCAATCCGCCTTGCTGACAGCCCCACCCGCAACATACTCCGCGTCATCGACGAAATGCTCCACGAGCGCGAGCCCATTGGCGAGCTGGCCGAATTCCGCCTCCACCACCTTCTCGTCGCGCCCTGCGGGGTCAATCTGTTTGAACAGACGGAACAAGGCAGGCGTCACATAGCTTTCAAGCGTCCGGATTGCATTCCGCATTCTCGCACGCATGGATGCGTCGTCGGGAGTCAAGGACGGTTCGGGGCAAACATCTTCGAGGTAATCGATGATAGTTTCCGATTCCGCAATTCGCAGGCCATTATCGGTCTCAAGCACCGGGATCTTGCCGATCGGGTTAATCGCCAGGAACTCAGGACTGCGCGGCCCGCCGCCAGGCGGTGCGACCATTTCATAATCAATCCCTTTCAAACGCAAAGCGAGACGCGCACGCGCCGCAAAAGGTGAGAGCGCTAAAGCGTAAAGTTTCATTCCCCTTTTTCCTCTCCGAACAACTTTTTGAGCGTGCCGCTCAGCGGCGTTGGCACAAAACCATCTCCATAAGGCCAATCAAGGAACCCGGCCGCCGCCATGGTGCCGCCATCCACATGCAACGTCATGCCGGAAACATAGGCCGACAGGTTCGACGCAAGGAACAGGACGGCGTCTGCCAGGGCGTCCGCCGGCGGCGGCTCTTTCATTGGAATGTACATCCCAAGCCCCTTCGCGATCGCTGTCGGCGACAGGCCTGCATATCCCTGCGCGACACCAGGCGGCATCGCATTAATGTTGCCCT
>JAUIEG010000431.1 GCA_030428745.1 Alphaproteobacteria bacterium | reverse complement strand
ATTTGCGCCGCGCTTTGCGCCCCTGCCCGTTGCAATGAAATCGTAATCCGCGCGCCCGTTTCGCCGAGGCTTGCATCGTCGGCGAATTCAAGCGACCCGCCATGCTCCTCAGCGACCTTTTTCACGATCGCGAGGCCAAGTCCGGTGCCTTTAGCGCGGGTCGTCATATAAGGCTCCGCCAAACGGTGGCGTTCCGCTTTCGGCAGGCCCACACCATTATCGATAATGTGGATGCGCGCCAGCGGCCCATCCCCCTCAAGACGCACGACAATGCGGCCCGCCGGTCCGGTCTCATCCGCCGCTAGACGCGTGCTGATGGACTCCGCAGCATTCTTTAACAGATTAGACAACGCCTGCACGATAAGCCGTCCGTCGCACTCGGAATGCACCGGCTCGTCCGGCGTCTCGACCGTGAAATCGACTTCGGCGAAAGCGACTTTCTGTGGAAAGACCGCAGCCTTTATGAGTTCGCGCAAATCCTCGCGCCCGATCACCGGTTTCGGCATGCGCGCAAAAGAGGAAAACTCGTCAACCATGCGGCCGATGTCGCTGACCTGACGGATAATCGTGTCGGTGCAGCGTTCGAAGACTTCCGGGTTGGTCTGGATCTCGCCGAGATATTTGCGCCGCAAGCGCTCGGCCGACAGCTGGATCGGCGTCAGCGGATTCTTGATTTCATGAGCGATGCGGCGCGCCACGTCGCCCCAGGCGGCGTTGCGCTGCGCCGAGATCAACTGGGTGATGTCATCAAAGGTCGCAACATAGCGGTCGCCCTGACCCGCGGCATCTTTCACGATACGCACATTGAGCGTTCGTGTGCTGCCGTGCCGGGTGACGTCGATTTGATCACCGACTTCGTTTTCACTGGATGACGCCGCAAGGTCGAGCAGCCCGCCCAGCTCCGGCATGATCTCCTTGATATTCTGTCCGGTAAGGCGATTACTGTCCTGACCGAGCAGCTCTGCAGCCGAACTGTTGGAAATAGTGATGCGTCCGTCGCCCGCAAGACCGATCACGCCGGCTGACACTCCCGAAAGAACCGCCTCGGTGAAACGCCGGCGTTCGTCAAACTGACGGTTCGTGTCGATCAGGTCATCACGCTGGGTTTGCAGCTGCGCTGTCATGTGGTTCATGGAACGCGCGAGCGCGCCAAGCTCTCCATCGTCTTTATAGACCTCAACGCGGGCGCCAAGATCGCCGCCCGAAACCCGTTCCGACATCTTCACGAGACGCCCGATCGGCTGAACGAGCCGCGTCGCGGCGACGAGCGCAAGCCAGATGGCGCCGAAGAGAATGATAATGGCGAGCACGACATAGCCGGAAAGGAACACCCGCTCGAGCCGCGCGCGGCCAAGCCTTGCTTCCTCCCAATCGGCTACGACCATGCGCGCGGAAATGATCCGCGCTGTCGTCTTCGGGTCGATCCGGTAATAGGCGATAAGGTAGCCGCCGCCATAATCTTCAATAGGCAGCGTGCCCCGGAACATGTTGTAGGTTTCATCGTCATTGACGCCAAAAACGAACTGACCGCCCGGCGCATCGACTTCTTCTATCTGCTTGAAGATATCCGCTGACGGAAGGTTGTAGTTTCCCGGCTCAAGCTCGGCGCGCACGAGAAGATTCATATCGCCGTCAATGAGATACAGCGCAGACAGGCCGCGCACCTGCGCCTGTGCAAACACATAGCGCCGGAAAGAGATCGGCGTCTGTTCAAAACCAATGCCGTCCGCTTCCTGACGATGCAGGTCATAGGCGATTTCACGAATGGTCTGCTGGGCTTCGGCCGAATTGAATTCGATCAGGCCGCGGGCGAGATCGCGCGCCGTCTCCTGATACCGGTCGATCCGTTCACTGAAGACATCGTTCAGGCTGGCGCGCAAAATGGTGAAAGCAAAAAGAAAGGCGATAACCGCAGGGATCGCAGCGACCGCCGAAAACAGCCAGACAAGCTGCATATGGGTTCGCGAACCGGCAAGCTGATGACGCCGGTTGGACCAGACGTGAAACAGGCGCACGCCGACAAGCAGCGCAAAGCCTGCGGCGATCATAATGTTGCCGATGATCATCCACATCAGGAAGGAGCGGTCGACTCCCTCCACCAGTGGCGACATCAAAAACCAGGTGGTGAGAAATGCGACAGCCGCGGCGCCAATCAGCGCAGCCGCGACGGTGGTGTTGGAAAGAAGCCATTGCGGAACAAATCGGCGCGCCGCCGTGCTGGGGCGCACGCTATCGGGAGTGTCGAAATGTTGTTCTTTTATACTCAACCCGACGCCATCCTGAGGGGCTCTTTGACCCGAAGTCCTGCCCGCCGTTTCCAGCCGCCAGACGCTCTTCCCCGCGCCGGGACCGCCATATCCGGCGTAATCTCCCCAAACCGTGGGGGATGTTGCTTCCGTTGTTGCAGAAAATCAACACTTTTGTTGCCAAAATGAAACAGGGTAAACGCCGGATCGGGACAAAAGCCTAAAACCTCAGGCGGCCCGTTCCGCAAGGCGGGCGTCGCCCTCAAAGAACCCGACCAGCGCTTCAACAGCTTTTTCCGGCGAGGCGATCCGGCAAAGCTCTGCGCGGAAGGCCCGCCGCAGCGCTGGCTCCAAATCCACCGGCGCATGATCCACGGTGGCGGCGAGGTGTTTGCGGGCCATACGGACGCCAAGCGGCGCACCGTAATGATCGATGGTTTCGTTATAATGAGTGAGCGCCGCATCGCGCTGCGCCTCAAGCGGCGGCGCGATCAGGCCGCTGCCCGTCTCCAGCGCCTGTGCAACCGCACCGGGGAGCCAGGGCCTGCCCGTCGCCGCACGGCCGATCATCACGCCGTCTGCGCCGGACTGTTTCAGGGCTTCGCGTGCAGTATCCACATCGACAATGTCGCCATTGACAATAACGGGAAGACAGAC
This sequence comes from Alphaproteobacteria bacterium, assembly GCA_030428745.1. GTDB lineage: Bacteria > Pseudomonadota > Alphaproteobacteria > Caulobacterales > Parvularculaceae > Hyphococcus. The sequence goes on along the minus strand of JAUIEG010000431.1, from coordinate 469 downwards.
CGCTTCCTTCACAGCCCGCACCGCCGCCCAATTGGCCGTTCCGGTGTAAAAGTCGTTGCGCGTGCGTCCGTGGACGGTGAGGAGCTGAACGCCAGCATTTTCGGCCCGCGCAGCCAGTTCCGGCGCGTTCAGGGAATTCCAGTCCCAGCCGAGGCGCATTTTCAGCGTCACCGGCTTTGATGTCGCCGCCACCGTCGCCTCGATCAGGGTCAGCGCATGATCAAGATCGCGCATGAGCGCCGACCCGGAGAGCACGCCCGTCACCTGCCGCGAGGGACAGCCCATATTGATATCGATGGCATCCGCGCCGGCGGCTTCGGCGAGCCTTGCGCCTTCCGCCATCCACCGCGCCTCGCGCCCCGCGAGCTGAACCACGAAGGGAAAGATTTCGCCATCGCCCTCGGCCCGGCGCACAACGTCGGGACGCCCGCGCGCCAATTCCTCGCAAGCCGTCATTTCCGACACGACC
>JAUIEG010000430.1 GCA_030428745.1 Alphaproteobacteria bacterium | reverse complement strand
GATAACACCGGAACAGCCCCGTCTCACCATGCATGTCAGCGTCGCCGATGCGCGCGATGCGGCCGGCGCGCTGGCGGAGGCCAAGGCCTATCTCGAAAAACGCTACGGCATCCATCATTCTACAATTCAGGTGGAGATCGGTGAGGAGTGCCCTGATGCCGATGCTGGCGCAGAGCGCGGTGAAAACCACGCCCATTCGCATAATCATGAGACAGCGCATCGCGGCGTTTCACTGAAAACCCAAGGCGGCGCGGCGGCCTTCGCCGCCGACTAGACCTTCATTCAAGACGCCGACTGAGCCGGTTTTTCTGGCTCGCCCAGAATCTCCTTCAGACGTTTGCGTCCGCGCCAGTTGCGCATGCGTGCATTCCGCAATGCATAGCCCTCAGGCTTGGCGTCAGCGACGGCCATTTTGCTCAAGGCGGCGACAAGCGCGATGACGATGAGGTAACCGTCCCACATTTCCAGAGACACTGACGCCCCACCGATGGCGAACACAGCGAGGGACATCTGCGCGTAATAGGCGAACCGCCACTTCCATGGAGCGAGCCGTTCATTCTTGCGGGAAAGGTAAATGCGCCAGGCCGTCAGTTGCGCCGCCGCCAATAGCGATAGGTAAATGAAAAGTCCGACAAAGCCGGAGCCGCCAAGCACCTCGAAATAAATACTGTGCGCGGCTTTTGCGCGTTCAGCGCGTTCGATATCCACCGATTGCGCAATCTCCTTTTCATAGGAGTTCCTGAGACCCGCGCCGGTCATGGGGTGTTCGACGGCAAGTTTGTAATTGATCACCCAGGCGTCAACGCGCCCCATGAAAGAAGCGTCCTGCGTCGCTTCCCCGATGGTGCTCATGCGCTCTGTCCATTTACCGGGCATGAAGGCGATGGTCGGCGCCATGACCAGCACGAGCCCAGCGAGAATGACGAATTTATGTTTGGCGCGGATCCAGAAAAATCCGCTGAACGCGATGAGCGCAAGAAACGCCCCGCGGGACTGCGTGCCGATAATAGCGATGATGGAGAGGCAGAAAAGCGCGAGAAGACCCTGTCGCACAATGGGTCGCGCTGACTCGTCGCGCAGATAAAGAATGAGGGGCAGGATCGTCGCAACCGCGATGCCGAAATGATTGTTGTCTTCAAGGACTGTATTTGGCAGCCCCTGCACCCGGTATTGTCCGAGCGTTGCAAAGGTGAAAGCAGCGCCCTTGGCGGCGAGGAATCCAATAGAAGCGACCATGGTCCATACAAGCGCGTTGAAGCGCAGCTTGCCCGCCGCCATCTGGGCGCACAGAACGATGAACAGCAGCGTCTTGATAAACCGGTCGTGGTAAATGCCGGAGTTTTCGGGATTAAGCGAAAACGCCTGCGCCACCATTAACCAGCCGCCGAATAAAATAATCAGCACCGTCACGGGGTCGAAGCGGAACTTGGCGATTTCGCCGGAGACGATATAGGAGGCGATGGTGACCCCGGCGATGATGACGTTCAGGGGGATGCCGTAAACGCCGAACGCCGCCTGATGCGGGGTCATGAGCGTAAACCATGCCCAGGTCAGAAGGCCGGCGAAAGGGTGGCGGATCGCCGCCGCAAGGCAAAGCGCCGTAAAACTGAGCAGAATAAGATCACGCATGCCAGTCGCCGCAGGTTCATAGCGGGAAAATACCGCCTCCGATTAAGCATATATACAAGGAACAGGCCGGAGTGGCGTCTGCGCTTATAGAAAAAGCGGCAGCTGGTTTTCGTTAAAACCGCACGCCAAAAGTCCGCGATTGGTTAACGGCTCGATTCGTAAACAGCGCGAGCGATGGCTCGGGTGAGGCAGTCGGACGCCGCGGCGCCGATCCGCGCCACAAGGCCGTGCCGCATCGGCTGGGGATCGGCGGGCAATTCTTTTTCCGCCGTGGCGACGGCGAAAACGATATCGCCGTCAAAGGCGGTGTGGGCGGGACGCACGGCGCGGGCGATCCCGTCATGGGCCATCATCGCGATGCGCTTTGTCTCCACATTGGTTAGGTCGGCGTTGGTCGCAATGACAGCGATCGTGGTGTTGGCGCCGGCTTGGGCCCGGAAATGCAGCCGGGAATAGTCGGGAAAAGGTTCCGGCAACTCATGGAGCGTCGGCGGGCTGTTTCCGCCAAACTCGCCGTCGATTTCATAAGGCCAGGCGTGAAAGGTTTCTCCGTCCGCCATGTATACGGATCCGACCGGATTAGCGGCGACAAGCGCGCCAACAACGACGCCATTCTCAAGGACAAGCGATGCGGAGCCGAGCCCGCCTTTCTCAACGCCCGCCATGGCGCCGCGGCCGGCGCCTTTTGAGCCAAGGTCAAACTCGGCGCCGGCGTTTCTGGCAGCCTCTGTCCCCAGGGCGCGATAGGGCGGCGTCTCGCCCCAATTCTTGTCTCCGTCATTGCCGAGATCGTGCAGCACGGCCGCCGGCACAATTGGGATCGCCGGTCCCTTGTCGCTGAGTTTGAGGCCGACGCCTTCAACGGATAGCGCGCTTGCGGCGCCATCGGCGGCGGCGAGACCAAAGACAGAGCCGCCGGTCAACACAATGGCATCGGCGCGGCCCACGAGATTTTCGGAGGCCAGAACGTCCGTTTCGCGCGTGCCGGGCGCGCCGCCGCGGACATCCGCCGCCGCGACGAAGCTGTGCGCGCAGCGCAGCACCGTAACCCCGGTCTGAACTTTTTCATCCGTTGCGTTGCCGACCGTGATTCCGGTTATGTCGGTGATAAGGTTGCGTGGGCCTGGCTTTAAAACGTCGTCGCTCATTTTTCATCTCCGGCTGTCTCTTCAGCCCCTTGGCGCCATCTTATCACAGGCGCTGCGGCGATGAGGCGCTTTGTGTAATCATTTTCCGGTTTGGCGAAGATGCGCTCTGTTTCGCCGTTTTCAACGATATGGCCGTCTTTCATCACCAGCACCCGGTCAGCGATGTCACGGATGACGGAAAGATCGTGGGTGATGAACAAAAACGAGACGTTTCGCGATGCCGACAGGGATTGCAGGAGCTCAAGGATGTGATTGCGCGAGGCGATATCGAGGGCTGAGGTTGCCTCATCCAGCACAATGACTTCCGGTTCTGTCGCCAGCGCGCGCGCAATAGCGATGCGCTGACGTTGGCCGCCGGAAAAAGCGTGTGGGTGCTTGTCGAGCGCTGTCTTATCCAGCCCGACGCTGTGGATCAGCGTTGCGGCGCGCTCGCGTTTTTCATCCTGTGTCATCGGGGCGTCAAGGAGATGCAAGGGTTCGGCGAGGATATCGGCGATGCGCTGGCGCGGGTTGAAACTGGAATAGGGGTCCTGAAAGACGATCTGGATTTTTCGTCTGAGGCGGCGCATAGCGGCTTTGTCTTGGGCGGGAAAACCTTCGC
>JAUIEG010000429.1 GCA_030428745.1 Alphaproteobacteria bacterium | reverse complement strand
CGCGATCCCGGCGAGAGCTTTCTGAACGTCAAGCTTGGCGTTGGCATGAATACGGCCACGACCTCCAAAGACGGCATCTATGTCAATGGCGGCGATCGCGACTGGCTTGGCTATGATGACGGCACACGCTCTATTCCTGACCCGCTTCAGGACGTGATCGACGCCGGCGCGCCGCTGAACGATCTTGACGATGCAACGCGGGAAGCCGTTGGCGAAAGTCTCGTCAATTCGCCGCTGAGCGTCATCCAGCGCGGCACGCTGGGGCCGGATTTTGAAGGCTCTATCGATGGCGGCTGGTCCAAGGAAGTCGGGTCTGATGGGACTTTCGGCCTGGTGGGCGTTGTTGGATACAAGTCGGATTGGACGACGGAAAACTCCGAACGGATGGTGGTGAAAAACGACACGATCGGCGTTGACTATGACACCATTGAAACCAGCCTCAACACCACGGTGAACGGCCTGCTTTCATCGTCAATGTCCTGGGACAATCATGTCGTTCAGGGCCTGATGCTCTATATCCATGACACGCTGAAACAGTCGCAAATCGATGACGGGTTCAACTTCAACGCGCCCGGCACCAGCTTGATCAATGTCGAAAGCAACACTTTCCTCGAGCGGCAGCTCTGGATGGCGCAGCTTTCGGGCAATCATATCTTTGGCGATCTTGAGGCCAACTGGCGCGGCGCCTTTGCGCGCTCGACCCGGGATGCGCCTTATGAACAGTCCTTCCGTCGCAATCGCACGGAGGATGGCGATCTTGTTTATTCGGGATCGGGCATTGGCCGCGAGATCAATTTCTCCGATCTCACCGATGACTCTCTGAGCGGCGGCGTCGATCTTGTCTATAACGTGCCGATTTCCGGCGCGCGTGAAGTGACCCTGACGCTCGGCTATGAATATGCTGACAGTGAGCGTGAGTTTAACAGCTATGGCTTCCGCTTCGCCGGCAGCGGCGCCAATTCGCTCCCGGTCGATACGCAGATGGCCCGCGTGGACTTCCTGTTCTCGCCGGACAATATCGATCCGGCGCGGTTCGAGCTTGAAGACAATGTTTCCGACGGCACCGCCTCCTATCTCGGCGATCTGACTGTGCATGGAGCGTATTTCCTGGCTGACGCCGAACTGATCCCGACCGTGCGCACGACGGCCGGCGTCCGCTATGAAGACGGCTCGCAAACGGTCGGCACGTTCGACCGTTTCGGCAACACCGGGCCGGGGTCTGAAATCAAGAATGACTACTGGCTGCCTTCGGCCATGCTCACCTGGAACTTCTTGGACAACATGCAGTTCCGTCTGGGTTATTCGCAGACCATCGCCCGTCCTCAGTTCCGCGAATTGGCGGCGTCGCAGTTCAGCGATCCCGATACGGATCGCCGGTATCGCGGCAACTCCTTCCTGGTGGACAGCAAGTTCCGAAACTTTGACGCCAGATACGAATATTATCTGGGCCGCAACCAGTTCATTACGGCGTCCGGTTTTTACAAGACGATTGATAATCCGATTGAAGAAATCCAGTTCGAGCCTTCAAACTTTAACTTCGTGACGACCTTCATCAACTCACCAAAAGCAAAACTATATGGCGGTGAATTCGAGTATCGCACCCGTTTTGCGCTTGAGATGAATGACTGGATGGCGAACCGTGAATGGCTGTTCTCGGTGAACTACACCTATACGAAGTCAGAGATCGAAGCGAAGGCCGGCGATACGGTGAGCAACCCGTTCACCGGGGCGGACCTTGATGCGTCGACGCTCGGGCTTGACGGCGCGCCGCTTCAGGGCACGCCGGAGCATATCGTCAACGCCCAGTTCGGCTGGGAAGGCGATAGCGACCAGTTCACCCTGCTTCTCGGCTGGGTGGATGAGCGGATCCTCCAACGGGGCTTCCCGGATGAGGATGGCGGTCTTCCCGACATCATCGAACAGCCGGGCATCCAGCTTGACGCCGTCTTCCGGCACCATGCCGAGATCGCCGGTACGCCTGTGACCTTCGGTTTCAGCGCCCGGAACCTCCTCGGCGCCAAGCATGAGGAGTTCCAGAACAGCGGGCTCGGCCGCACGGAGTTCAACACCTACAAGCGGGGCCGCAGCGTCTCGGCGTCCATAACCGCCAAATTCTAGGCGGTATTTCCGGCCCGAATTTCCAGGCCAGATTTCCCGAACGGGGGAGATAGCAGTCGCGTTAACCATGTAGCGTCGCGAAACCCGGCGGGCCCTTCAGGCGCCGCCGGGTTTTGCTTTTCCGGCCGTATAACACCTGTAGCGGGAAAACCGCCTGCGCAGACGGCCAAAAAGCCGAAACTTCAAGGAATTTCACGGGCTTTTACGGGTTTTTTGGAATAAAAATTGAATGGACTTCGCCATCATAGTGTGGGCGGGTCGCAATGGGTTTGCTAAAGCTTTTCTGCGGTTTCCGTGGAAAGGCTGTGGACCGGACAAAACAGGGCGCATGGCCCGGCAATGGGCAGCGTAAGGGATAGGATAGTGGCGGGTCTTGAACTGCATGGCGGTCATGGCGCGCCCGCATTCTTGCGGGGCGGGAAGGCGCGCGCGCTCGGGCCCCGCATCGCCGAGTGGGCGCTGATTGCGCTGATCGCCTTTCTTCTGGCCCGCGCGGCCATCGCCTTTTTCGCCCCCTTGCCGGTTCCCGCCGGCGATCAGCTGGCGGCGCTGCCGGCGACATCGAATACCAGCGCAGGCGTCGAAGGCCGCAATCCGTTCCCTGAGGCGGTCGTTGACACAGCGGCAGTGGAGGCCGGGCCTGAACTCGCCGAGACTGCGCTCGACTTGACGCTCACCGGCGTTTGGCCGGAAGCGGCGGAAAGTTCAGCCATCATTCAACGTCCCGACGGAAAACAACGCCGCATTGCGGTCGGCGATGAAATTGTTCCCGGCGTCCGGTTGGTCGCTGTCTATTCGGATCAGGTCGTGATTGAACAGAATGGCGTGCGGGAGTCGCTGCGGTTTGAATCAAAAGCGCCCCTCGAACGCGAAGCGCGCCCCGCGCATAACGCTGCTGCACAACAGCAAGATCAGACAACTGCTGATGAAACCAAAATTGAAAACCGTCCTGCGAGCAATGCGCTCAGCACTGCGTTCCGCATTGAACCGGGCCGCGACCCTGCGGGCAATCCCGCTATTATTTTCTATGCGGGCCGCAACCGCGCTGCGTTCGAAGCCGCGGGCCTGAAGGACGGAGATATTTTGCGCAGCGTCAACGGATCGCCGCCGCCCGTGGCGCCGAACGAGCTTGCTGTGATGATGAGCCAATTCATGAAATCGGGCGCCGCGACGCTTGTCGTGGAGCGCAACGGCGCCCTCAAAACAATCGAACTGTCGAAAGACGGGTAGGGGACCAGTAATGCCGTCGTATCGTAAAAGT
>JAUIEG010000428.1 GCA_030428745.1 Alphaproteobacteria bacterium | reverse complement strand
GACACGCGAAGATCACGGCCGCGGATACGCTCCGATTGTGGATGACGCTTGCGGAAGAGACCGCGTCCTCTCGGGTTTATTTTGCGTGGCTTGCACATTCTGTAGCTCACCATGCCGTTATGGGCGACCCTGACGATCTGCGATTTTTCCGATTCAAGCATCAGCGTGGCCACAGCCGCCGCATGAGGCGCAGCAGCAGAGGTGCCGAAGAAGTTCGGGAATTCGCCCGGCTCACCGGTCTGATAGACGCCGTCGCCGTCATCATCATCGCGGCTCGTGTCATTCGAGAAGAACGATGTATTGGTTCCATCCGGCGCCGTGATGCCTGGCTTCAGACGAATGTCCGGACGTCTCAAGCGGTTGCCGTCCGTATCGAAGAAGATTGGCGTGCCGCCTGCGGATGAAAAGTCATTGAGACAGGCAGGAACGCATTCAGGTTCGCCGGCCATCGCCCGCAATTGCAGCGTCGAGGGATCACCGATGAACTCTTCATTGAAATAGAACGCCGAAGCGCCGACGCCTTCAGAACCAGCCGCATTGTTATGACCATAGCCGGAAGGCGCATTGATCGGATATTCTGAGGCTACAATGCCGCCGCCGGCGATGACGAATTTTACAAATCCAGGCGCTTCGCCGGATTGTGTTTCAAAGCCGATCTGTACTTGCTGTCCACCGATGAAGTCGACGAGGGATACAAACTCAACGGCGTCGCCGCCATTGCCGCCGTCAATCGGCACGCCGCCATCGGTGAAGATGAACTGGCAGAGGCCATTTGGCTGACTTTGGCCACCTGGCTCAAAACAGTCAAAGACGCGATTGCCTTGCATGTCGAACATGATGACGTCGACGTCATTCTGGGCGCCTGGCGCGCCGGACACGGAGAAGTTCGGGCTATCCCACTGGAAGGAAAGATTCGTTTGAAGCGCGCCGTTAAGCTGCACAGTCATCAGTGGATCTTCCCCGGCGCCGGGATCAAAGTCGTGAAAGGTTGAACTGTCAAACGCGACCGGCCGGTATTCCGACTGATAGGCGTCGCGGGCGCGGTTGCCGTTTGACGAATAGTAAGGAACGCCGAGACGGGCGACTTCATCGGCCGCCTGGGCGATGATGCCGTCCTGGAACATAGGCTCCGTAAAATAAATCACGTCGTCAACAATCACGTCGGCGCCGGCCAGCGCGAGTTCGACGATGCCGCCAGCAAAGTCTGCTTCGCCGCCAAAGGCGGTGTGGAACAGGATTTTTGCTTCCGGCGCGATGTCGTGGATGAGCTGCGCCATACCGCGGCCTTCGTCGATGCAGTCCGGGTCGGTCGTTGGCAGGTCTGCGAGAATGCCGACATTAGGCGGTATGTCGCCATTAGCCTCATCTTCTGCAGGCGTAGTGTAAACGCCGGCGGCGTTGAGCGGACCTGGATCGCAGGCGAAGCTGTCTGAAAGCACGCCGATCGTCATGCCGGAGCCGTCATAGCCATATTCCTGACGCACGATGTCCGTGCGCATGGAGCGGTCGCCTTGCGACGTGACGAGGCCGACATTGGTTGTCGCCATGGCCGGGCGCGCAAACGCCAGGTAGTTGCTGGCCGCAAGATCACCGAGACGGTCCACAGGAAACTGCGCGGAGACAGTCTTGCCCATGCTCGACACATTGCGTGCGCCCATGGCTTCCATCGTGGCGGACAGGTCATCGGCCGATCCGGCGGCGATCGCATCGAGAACGACAAAACCGTCGGCGGTGACAGATGCGACTTTGAGTTCCTGCGGGCCTGTTGTGCGTCCAAGCGCGACGCCTTCGCCCGACCAGTCCGGGCGTTCCTTCACGGCTGGCGCCGCGCGCCGGGCGCTGCGCAGCGCGACCGCCGACTGGTTCTTGTTATAGACGAAATTCAAGGCGCCGCCCATTTTTTGCATGCTGGAATTCGTTTCGCCGCCTTGGGCGGCCGCCAGCGTTGGTGCAGCGCTTAATGCTGCAGCCATGCCGACGCCGAGAAACACTTTTCTAAGCATAGTCATTCCTTTCCGGTGTGACAGTAATCGCTCTTGCATCTCTTGAAGATGGAAGAGGTGTGAGAGCACTTACTTATGCGGAAGGCGTTCAAATATTCGAACGATCTCCCCCAGAGCTAGTGAATATCATGAGCGCGAAATGTCGTGCAAGTGATCATTCCATTACTTTATGAAATTATAAGATTGCTGCATTTGCACAGATTTATTGCGCTAAAATAGTTTCAAATTTTAGACGCAAAGTCTCTTTTAAAATCATCACTATACGAATTATTTGAATGTTGCGGCGCCCGCGATATAACATAACCCGTTACTTTTTCGGCGCACTGCATGATCCGCCGTGACCGGCGATTCATATGCCGAGAAAACAAAGGCTTCCGGAGCATCCATGAGATCATAATATAGAGCCGAAGCGGAAATGCCGGCGGCTGTATCGATCCTGCACTCATAGTCGCCGAAACTTGAAATTGGCGGCTGCGGGACCTGGGCGGACGCGCAAGCGGAGATCATGGCCGTCAAGATCAGGCCGAATAAGAAAATCCGGCGGAGGCAGCGTTGCACGGCGGCAAGCCTCCAGGCGTTTTTGTTTCACAGCCGGCGACAATGCCGCGCCGACTAAAGCGGTCGGGAAAGCCGACGCCCTTACTCTATACCGTCTTTAATGCAGAGGCGGCATTAACATAAAGCGAGTTTTGCATGCCGCGCCGCGAATAAGCGCGGAGGTCTAGGCGACGCTGACCTGCGGCGCCGCTTCTGGCAGGTCTTCGCCGAAGGCGCGCTGGTAGAATTCAGCGACGGTCGGCCGCTCAAGCTCATCGCACTTATTGAGGAAGGTCACGCGGAAGGCGTAGCCGATATTCTGGAAGATCTCGGCGTTCTGCGCCCAGGTGATGACAGTGCGCGGGCTCATGACAGTGGAGATGTCGCCGGCGATGAACGCATTCCGGGTCATATCGGCGACGCGCACCATAGCTTCAATCGCCTGCCTGCCTTCTTTGGAATCGTAGAGAGGCACTTTCGAAATGACGATTTCCATTTCTTCGTCATGTTCAAGATAGTTGAGCGTTGTGACGATCGACCAGCGGTCCATCTGACCCTGGTTGATCTGCTGTGTGCCATGATAGAGGCCCGTCGTATCGCCGAGACCAATGGTGTTGGTCGTTGAAAAAAGGCGGAAATACGGGTTCGGCGTCAGCACCTTGTTCTGGTCGAGCAGGGTAAGGCGGCCCTCGGCTTCGAGGACGCGCTGGATGACAAACATCACATCCGGCCGGCCGGCGTCATATTCGTCGAAGACAAGCGCCACGGGACGCTGAAACGCCCAGGGCAGAATGCCTTCCTTGAACGCGGTCACCTGAACGCCGTTTTCGACAACGATC
>JAUIEG010000427.1 GCA_030428745.1 Alphaproteobacteria bacterium | reverse complement strand
ATAAAGCGGCGTCCGGGCTGTCTTTTCGACCTCCGGCAGGCTCGCGTCCCAGAAGATGCGGCCTTCGACAAAATCCATGATGAAAAACGCCGTGCCGACGACGCTTTCATCTTCGCACAACGCATAGGTTTTCGGCACGGGGAAGTTTTGCGTTCCGAGCGCCGTCATCACTTTATATTCACGGTCGACAGCATGCGCGGAAGGAAGAAGTTTGCCTGGCGGCTTGCGCCGCAAAACATATTTTTTCGCCGGCGTCGTGATGAGATAAGTGGGGTTCGACTGGCCGCCCTTGAACTTCTTCACGGTCAGCGGCCCGGCATAGCCGTCGACATTCGCGCGCATATAGGCGTCGAGCGCGGTTTCGTCGAATTTCAGATGCTCCGGCGTATCGGCGAATCCGGTGAACTCATCGGCTGCGCTCGTCATGGCGTTCCCTTTGGCTGTTCTTATGCGGCTCTGAGATGATCGAGGATCATAAGCGCGCCGATAATAACAAATCCGGCCCCCGCGATAAGCTTCAATGGCAGCGCGGAGAGCCATTTGTCGGCGGCGGCGCCTGCGATCACCGCAAGGCCGGACGAGGCGACGAGCGCAAGGGCCGCGGCGGCGAAGACCATCAGTTTCGATTTACCGCCATCGCTGGCGAAAAGGACCGTTGCGAGCTGGGTCTTGTCGCCTAGCTCAGCGAGGAAAACGGTGATGAAAATCGACAGAAAGGCGGTCATGGGGAAACGCTCCTTAACTTGCGGTGGAAGTCGAAAAAGGCGGTGAGAACGCGCGCCGGCGCTTCGGTTTGGGGATAGTGGCCGATGTCCTTAAACAGAACCGCGTCGGCGTTCGGGACCTGGTCCTTGTAATAGTGATAAAGATGCTCGCCGGAGACAGGGTCCGCGCCGCCATCGATCAGGCGCAACGGGATCGTTGCGTCTTTCAACGCGCCGACCCAGCGCGAGCGCATCACCTTGCGTTCGGGGATATATTGCAAGAGCTTGTGAAAAACCCGCTGTCCTTTGCTCTCACTCAAGAGTGACCAGTGGCCATCAATTTCTTGATCGGAGGCTTTAGTGTCGGGCCCGAAAATCTGATCGAAAGCAGTGCGCAGTTTGTCCCGCGTCAGCATTATGCCGACAACGGGGCCGAGCGGCGTTAAAGCCAGTTTTTGAATGCGCCGCGCGCGATGCTGTTCCGGGAACAGGCCGCCATTGAGGAGGACGAGCGATTTAAGCGAAAAGCTCAGTGTGCGGTCATTATGACGGGCCAGCAATTCCTGTCCGACGCTGTCGCCATAGTCATGCGCCAGCAGATGCGCCTCACCGACGCCGAGACGCTCCAGAAGCGCTTCCTGTAAATCCGCCTGATCGAGCAGGGAATAGCGGATATTCGCCGGCTTGTCGGAAAGGCCGAAGCCCAGCATGTCGAGGGCGGCGAGATTGAAATGCTTTTCGAGCTCCAGCCACATCGCCGACCAGTCCCATGACGAGGTGGGAAATCCATGGATGAGCAAAAGCCATGGTTTTTGCGGGTCGGGGTGATCGGGCGCCCAATAGACAATGCGATGCCCCGCGCAGATGAAGTCGCGCGCCGCCTTGCGCCACTGTTCCAGCGCGATCACTTGGCGCGCTCCGCATCGTCACGTTCAAGCGCGCGCCAGCCGATATCCTTGCGGTGAAACCCGCCGGGCCAGTCGATGGCGTCTACGCCCGCATAGGCGCGGGTCACGGCCTCGCGGATATCCTTGCCCATGGCGGTGACGTTTAACACGCGCCCGCCATTGGAGAGAAGTTTGCCGTCTTCTTCTTTCGTCCCCGCATGAAAGACGACAACGCCGGGAAGCGCATTCGCGCCCTCGACGCCTTTGATCTCAGAGCCTTTCTTGTAGGCGCCGGGATAGCCGTCGGCGGCCATGACGACGAGGGCGGCGGCGTCATCGGACCAGTCGAGCTCTGCGCCTTTGAGGGCGCCGGTCGCCGCTTTGTACAAAGCCGGCAGAAGATCGCTTTTTAAACGCCGCATCAGGATCTGGCATTCGGGATCGCCGAAGCGCGCGTTGAACTCAACGAGACGCGGGCGCTCATCCTCGATCATCAGGCCAGCGTAGAGAACGCCCACATAAGGCGCGCCGCGCTTTTTCATTTCCGCGACGACCGGTTCGATGAGCTCTTTCATCGTCCGCTCACGGACTTTATCGGTGAAAACCGGCGCCGGAGAATAGGCGCCCATGCCGCCGGTGTTCGGGCCTTCATCGCCATCATAGGCGCGTTTGTGATCCTGCGCATCGATCAAGGGCAAAATGTTCTCGCCGTCGGTAATGGCGAAGAAACTCGCCTCTTCGCCGCGCATGAATTCCTCGATGACGATCGCTTCGCTCGCCGCGCCGAAGCGTCCGCCGAGCATTTCCTCAATGGCGTCGTCGGCGTCTTTCAGCGTTTCAGCGATAACGACGCCCTTGCCCGCGGCGAGGCCGTCCGCCTTGATGACATAGGGCGCGACTTGCTCGCGCAGGAACGCTTTGGCGGGCTCAATTTCCGTGAACCGGCCATAGGCCGCTGTCGGTGCGCCGGCCGCGCTCGCCACGTCTTTCATGAAGCTTTTGGAGGATTCGAGCTGCGCGGCGGCTTTTGAGGGCCCGAAACACGGAACGCCTCTCGCTTTCAGGAGATCGCCCAATCCAGCGGCCAGGGGCGCTTCCGGGCCGACCACAACGAGATCAATGGCGTTTTCGGCGGCGAAATCAGCAATCGCCTCAATATCGCCTTCTGCGAAGGACAATTTTTCGCCAAGGTGATTGAGCCCTGCGCTTCCAGGCGCCAGATAGAGCTTTGACAATTCCGGGCTTTGCGCGATTTTCCAACCCAGCGCATGTTCTCTGCCGCCGCCGCCAACCAACAGGACTTTCACTTGGCCGTTCTCCTTGCTTCGCATCGTGGCTTTAAGCGGCGGCATTCTCGCGATCAACGCTTTGACGATCAACGCCCCGGCATTCAACGCTTTTTCGCATGACCGAAGACCCGAAGACACAGGCAGCGGGAAAAAAACCGCCCCCGTCGGCGCTGTTGCGCTCGGGGCTGGCGCGCGCCGGCAAGGCCTGGGGAAAGTTTTACGGGCCCTGGGGCCGGACAAGCGCGCGTTTTCTCGATTATCTCGGCGCCACGGATAAGCGCCGCCGCCGCGCCTCGATCACGCTCGCCATCGCCATCAACGTCATCGTCCTGACGCTCTTGTCGACCTTCGCCAAGGTGCGGATCTGGATTCCCAACGCGCCGAGCGATTTCATTCAGGTGACGCTGGTGGAGCCGTTGCCGCTTGAGCTCGATTTGCGCGATCCCGACCTGCAGCCGGTTCCCGAACCGGAGCCAGAGCCCGAACCGGAGCCAGAGCCC